>CAXAVP010000068.1:0-17669 GCA_963972175.1 uncultured Arenibacter sp. | reverse complement strand
AAACTTTGGCAATTTTTACCTTTTTAAGGAAGATTCCCTCTTTAACGCCTATATCAACATTTCTCCAACTTTGGCCCCAGAAATGGAAAACAGAATTCCCTCCAGGCTATCTGCAATGAACAAAAAAATATTCTATCAATTGATATTGGAAGGGGAAAAAAGTGAATACACCAATAGAATACTGGCCTTGGACCAAACCCTTAAAGCTTTAGAGGCAGAGAACATACACTACTATTTTGATCACTATAAGGATGCCGATCATATTTCCGTAGCCTCCTATGGTATAGGTAAGGCCTTTGACAATATCTTTGGCATGTTTAAACCCATAAGCCCCAAGGAATACAAGGAAAAGATTTTAACCTCGGTATACCCTGTCTTTAAGTATTTGGAAGACAAACAAACCTCCATAGAAAATCTTTTTGGCTTTAAAAAGAAAACAAGCCTTAATGATATTATGGCCATATATGCAGGCTCTAGAAAAAAGGAGGATTTTGAATCCCTGAAGCCCTTATCCGAACTGTGTAAAAAAGAATATCCCAACACCATGCTGGGCTTTTACTTTGAAGGGGAATATTATGAGCAAATGGGTGAGCCCAAGAAAGCACTTAGAACTTTTGAAAAGGCTTTTGGCATGGAAGAAATAGATTTCCTTACCAAGGAAATGGCTTTGGAGAAAATAGATGCACTAAAAGCCGATTTCGGCTATTAATAACAACAGCCCATCACCTTTGGTTATCTTTCAAGGCATACACTGGTTTGTATTCCTTAAACGTGCATAGTGGAACACAATTCCATTGTTTTGCCCTAGGTCTTTAAAAGACTTACTCTTTTTGAAACTTCTTATTACCTTAGCGCAATTAGCAAGTTAGATAATGGCCAAAACAAAAACAGCTTTTTTTTGTCAACACTGTGGCACCCAATATGCCAAATGGGTAGGACAATGCGGTGCCTGCAAGCAATGGAACACTGTGGTAGAAGAGGTAATCCAAAAAGAGGAAAAAGTCTCATGGCAAAGCAGTTCTCCAACCGCAAAGAAAGTCGCCAAGCCCTTGAGGGTCAATGAAATTAGCACTGATAAGGAGGTTAGGATAAATACATATGACCTAGAATTCAACAGGGTCCTAGGTGGGGGGTTGGTTCCGGGATCCTTAACACTCTTGGGCGGAGAACCGGGTGTGGGAAAAAGTACCTTACTCCTGCAAATAGCATTAAGGCTGCCTTATAAAACCCTTTATGTTTCCGGAGAGGAAAGCCAGAAACAAATTAAGATGCGGGCAGACCGTATACAGCCCAATAGCGAAAACTGTCTTATTCTTACCGAAACCAAAACACAGAATATTTTTAAACAGATAGAGGCTACGGAACCGGACATAGTGGTGGTAGACTCCATACAAACATTGCATACCGATTATATTGAATCTACAGCAGGGAGTATTTCCCAAATTAGGGAGTGCACCGCAGAGCTAATAAAATATGCCAAAGAGAGCAATACCCCTGTGATACTCATAGGCCATATAACAAAGGACGGTACCATTGCAGGTCCAAAAATCCTAGAGCATATGGTAGATACGGTATTGCAATTTGAAGGAGACAGGAATTATGTATATCGGATCCTTAGGGCTTTAAAAAACAGATTTGGCTCTACCTCGGAATTGGGTATTTATGAAATGCAGGGTGGCGGATTGCGAGAGGTGAACAATCCTTCGGAAATTTTGATTTCCAAGAATGATGAAGGACTTAGCGGCACCTCTATTGCCTCTACCGTAGAAGGTATGCGCCCGTTAATGATAGAAATTCAGGCCTTGGTAAGTACAGCCGTGTACGGAACTCCCCAACGCTCTACCACGGGCTATAATGCTAAACGATTAAATATGCTTTTGGCAGTATTGGAAAAAAGAGCTGGCTTTAAACTGGGCGCAAAAGATGTTTTCCTGAATATTACCGGGGGAATATCGGTAGATGACCCTGCCATAGACCTTGCAGTGATTGCCGCTATACTCTCCAGTAATGAGGATGTCCCCATTGAAAAAGGTGTCTGTTTTGCGGCAGAAGTTGGTCTGGCTGGTGAAATTAGGCCTGTACAGCGAATAGATCAGCGTATTTTGGAGGCCGAAAAACTTGGCTTTACTTCCATATATGTATCCAAAAACAATAAGATTACCCTTAAGAAGACCAACATCCAAATTAAACTGGCAGCGAAGATTGAAGATGTAGCCAACAGCCTATTTTTATAAGCTTTGGGCAGATGTGGAACTATGGCTTTAATCTTTTAATGCGCAAATTCCTTGGGATTTTAGAATAGAGGCATGGCCACCGCTATAATTTAGCTTGCAAACCCTTAGTTTTTGGAATTAAAGATTCTTGCCAAAACCAACATTAGCACCACAACAACAACTATGAGCCCCAGCTGCCAAAAACCTACTTTCAAATAATTCATTAGTGTGTGCATAGAATCAAGGCGCTGGGTTTGGAATCTGGTTATGTATGGCTTCTATGCCTTTTAGAACCTCATCACTTAGGGTTAAATGTATACTATCTATATTCTCTTTTAGCTGTTCCATAGTGGTGGCTCCAATGATATTGGAGGTAAGGAACGGCCTTGAGGTTACAAAAGCAAGTGCCATTTGAGCCAATGATAAATTGTTGGCCTGTGCCAATTCGTAATATTTTTGGGTGGCCTTAACCGCCGTATCACCACTATACCTATCATAATTGGGAAACAAGGCTATCCTGGATTTTTCTGGCATATTGCCATCCAAATACTTTCCGCTCAATACGCCAAAAGCCATTGGGGAATACGCTAAGAGCCCCAAGTTTTCACGATGGGAAATCTCTGCTAAACCAACCTCAAAAAGTCTATTTAAAAGACTGTAAGGGTTTTGTATGGTAGCCATTCTTGGCAAGCTTGCATGGACCTTGCTTTCCTCCAGGTATCGCATAGCGCCCCAAGGAGTTTCATTGGAGATGCCTACATGCCTAATTTTTCCTTCCTTAATGAGGTCCCTTAAAGTTTCCAGTATCTGATGAATATTATCTTCCCAAAAATCGCTTATATCATATTTGTACCCCCTTTTTCCAAAATAATTGGTAGAACGGTCTGGCCAATGTAATTGGTAAAGGTCTATATAATCTGTCTGCAATCTTTTTAAACTACCTTCCACGGCATCAGTGATAGATTCCCTGTTTATACCTGTTGGCCTGATAAATTTTGCCATTTCCGATTTCCCTACAATTTTGGAAGCCAAAACTATTTTATCCCGATTTCCACTTTTCTTGAACCAGTTTCCAATAATACGTTCCGTATCGGCATAGCGCTCCTTGGTTGCCGGAATAGGATATAATTCTGCGGTATCAAAGAAGTTCACTCCCTGGTCCAGGGCATGATCCATTTGTTGGTGCCCCTCTGCCTCGGTGTTCTGTCGGCCCCAGGTCATGGTGCCCAAACATATTTTGCTAACTTCAATATCCGTATTGGGAAGGTTTGTGTATTTCATATGCTACTATCGCTTAGGTATTATGGGTGTATATTAAGGCACTTGATTTTAATCCAATTCCACCAAAATGGGGCAATGATCACTATGAACGGCCTGTGACAATATTACGGATCGCTTAAGCCTATCCAAGAGCGGTGCGCTAACCAAACCATAGTCTAAACGCCACCCTTTATTATTGGCGCGTGAATTGGCCCTATAGCTCCACCAGGTATAATTGTCCGGCTCTTTATTGAAATGTCTAAAACTATCTATAAATCCGCTGTCCAGAAAATTACCGATCCATTCCCGCTCTACCGGTAAAAATCCGGAGACATTCTTGTTTCGCACCGGGTCGTGTATATCTATAGCCTGATGACATATGTTGTAATCCCCACAAATAACCAAATTGGGTTTGGATTTTTTTAAACCATCAACATACTCCTGGAAATCGGCCATATATTGCAACTTATGGTCCAACCTAGCTATGTTGGTTCCAGAAGGCAAGTAAAGGCTCATTACCGATACCCCATTGAAATCGGCTCGGATATTCCTGCCTTCAAAATCCATATACTCTATTCCGGTACCAAACTCTACGTGGTCCGGTTCCGTTTTGGCAAGAATGGCCACCCCACTATAGCCTTTCTTTTGGGCACTGTACCAATAGTGGTACTTATAGCCCGAAGCTTCAAAAAGTGAAAGGTCCAATTGCTCCTTATTGGCCTTTATTTCCTGTAGGCAGACCACATCCGGATTCACACTTTCTAACCAATCCAAAAAACCCTTGCCCAAGGCGGCCCTTATTCCATTTACATTGTAAGAAACAATTTTCATCTCAATATGCTTGATTTATCGAATATCGGAGGTGAAACTTTCCCATCTCCAATCCTATTTGAGGCCCAGAGGGCCTTTTAAAATAAGGCCAAAAATAGACAATGTTTTTGTAACTGAAAAAGTCCGTTTAATGACTGGACACATATATCCCTGAGAGTCACCGTTGTAGTGTTACAACCAAAATGATGCACCTGAAACATATGATAATAATCATTATGTTTGCCCCAATATTTACGCACTATGAGAACTACAGGTATTTGCATAGCTTTTTCCTTACTAGCCCTTTGCCTCCATGCCCAGGACCCCACTAAAAATGATAGCATTACTCAACTGGAAGAAATTATCCTGTTGGACACCCTTTTCTCCAAAACCGATAAGGGCATAATTCCCACCAACATTATTGGTCAGAAGGTTTTTCATAACTATAGCCCTGTTGATATGGTTTCTGCCATAAATCAGGTTTCAGGGGTATATATCCTTTCCGGCGCCCTGAATACCAATAGGATTACCATTAGAGGTGTTGGGGCCAGGACCTTATATGGGACGGATAAATTACGACTCTACTACAACAATATTCCTATTACCAATGGGTCTGGTTTTTCTACTATTGAGGCCTACGATTTAGAAAACTTAAGCTCTGTAGAGGTCATAAAAGGCCCCAAGGCAACCGGATATGGAACTAACTTGGGCGGGGCCATTTTACTGAGTTCCAAACAACCAATGGCCGGTTCTACTTATTTTAGAAATAACTTCACCCTTGGCTCCTACGGTTTACTAAAGAACAATTTTGTTTTTAGCCATAATGAGGACAAACTATCCCTTAATCTACAACACGGGTATTTAGAGCTGGATGGTTACAGGGAAAACAATGCGTTTAAACGAAACGGAATAATATTGGATGTAAACTATAGCCTTAGCCCCAAGACCAATATTGGCATACTAGTCAATCATATAGACTACATTGCTCAAATAGCTAGCTCCTTGGGAGAATCCGATTTTAAGGAAGATCCAAAACAGGCCGCATTTACGTGGAAATCCGCTAAAGGCTATGAGGACAATAACTATAGCCTTACCGGACTATCCCTAAAGCACTCCTTTAGCGATACATTTAAAAACCAGAGCAGTATATTTTACACCTATTTGGACCATTACGAACCCAGGCCCTTTGGAATTTTGGACGAATATACCCACGGTTTTGGCTTTAGAACCCAATTTATGGGACAATTTTCCCTTAACCAATCTTCGTTGGATTATAATTTTGGGGCAGAATTGTACAAGGATGAGTACAAATGGGATGAGTTTGAGAATTTATATCGAGAGAATAATGGGGAAGGGAGCCTAGAGGGCGACCAATTTGCGAAAAACAAGGAATTTAGGCGACAATTCAACGCCTTTGGGCATCTTCTTATTCCTATTACCGATGCCTTATCGGCCCAGTTGGGACTAAATATCAACAAGACATTTTATGATTTTAGGGACCTATTTAATACAGGCGATGCCAATAAAAGTGCTGAAAGGGATTTTGATGCTATTCTCTTGCCCAGCCTTAACCTGAATTACAACTTTCCTGAGGGAAGTTCCATTTATGCCAATATAAGCCGTGGATTTTCCAATCCTACCCTTGAGGAAACTTTAACTCCCGAGGGGGTAATAAACCCGGACATTGTTCAAGAAACAGGTGTTAATTATGAAATTGGTTCAAGCTTGTTTTTCTTGGACAACAAGTTACACCTAAACCTTGCCCTGTATAGGATGGATATAAAAAATTTATTGGTGGCCCAACGGGTAGGGGAAGATCAATACATCGGTAAAAATGCGGGGAAGACCAAACACCAAGGAGTGGAACTGGAAGCGGAATACCGCTGGGATATAACCCAAAGGGTCAATATAACGCCATTTCTTAGCTATACCTATAACGATCACAGCTTTGTAACCTTTGTGGACCAAGAAAACGACTATTCCGGAAACCCTCTGACAGGTGTGCCGCAACACCGATTAAATTCTGGTTTCCAGGCACAGTTCAACAATCAATTTTACTGGAACACCACCCATCAATTTGTTGGTGAAATTCCGTTAACGGATGCCAATAGCCTATATAGCGAAGCCTTTGGCGTGTTGAACAGTAAGGTGGGATACAAGGACAAATTGGGCAAAAACATTTCCCTGGATTTGGCCGTTGGCCTTAACAATATCCTTAATACGAACTATGCGCAATCTGTACTTATAAACACCACAGGATTTGGCGGTTCCGAACCCAGATACTACTACCCGGGCAATAACAGAAACTACTACGCAAGTCTTCGGTTGGGCTATAGTTTATAAATAAAAAATATAGGGATACGTATCCAGACTAGGACAAGTGACCATAGGACCAAAGGTACATAGTCGCCTTAAAATCAACCCTAGTCAGCAGTCCTATTATCCAGATAGCAATCTAGAGGGTATACTAGCATCATGATTTCTTAATTATGCGTATTTTTGACCTATACAATTCACAAAAATTATCCTCATGACAAATCAAATAACTACTAAATGGCTAGGAAACATGGCCTTTGAAAGCAATAATCCTTCCGGGCACAACCTAACCATTGACATAGCCCCTGAAGATGGTGGCGATGGAACAGGATACAGGCCAAAGGCACTTATGTTGTCCAGTCTAGCCGGATGCTCCGGTCTGGACATAGCTTCCCTTATCAAAAAAATGAAATTGGAAGTCGCGGATTTCAGGATAGAAACTATTGCCAATCTTACCGATGAACACCCCAAATACTATGACAAAGTATCCATAGAATACCATTTTACGGGAAACAATTTGGATGAAAAAAAGTTACAACGTGCAGTAGATCTATCAGTTGAAAAATATTGCGGTGTAATGGAAATGTTTAGGAAGTTCGCCACCTTGGAGATCAAGACCTTTTTCAACAATAAATAATATAAAATCCCTTTTTCTTCCAATGATCAAAAGAGCCTATTTTCTTTTTATCGGTCTAATTATGGCCTATTCGGGCCTAAGGGCACAACTAACCGAAAGTATTATTTCCCATAATCAGGAAACCATTGTTACCGACCCATCCAAAGGAGCCAATAGCTATAAGCGCTGGACGGTTTTTCCATCCGAGGACAGGGACATACGGCAAATAATCCTAAATCTTACCTTTGAGTGTCCAGACAAGATGCGTTGTGCAGATTGGGATTATGTAGACCATATTAAGGTACGCCAAAAAAACGATTCGGTCTCCTATGAGATCGCGAGAATGCTCACTCCGTATGGAGGAAGGTTTCAGGAAGATTGGAGATTTGATTGGAAGGTGGATATAACCGATTTCAGCCCAATTTTACGGGATAGTCTGGAGGTAGACTATATACATACAGGCTATGAGGACAACAAAACCCGAGGGTGGAAGGTTACCGTAGATTTTGAGATTACTTATGGAAAACCAGTGGTTGAACCTCTGGCCATACATAAGATATACGATGGGAATTTTAATTATGGCGATAAAAAAGATCCCATAGAAAATCATTTAAAGCCCATAACCATACAGCCGCATGCCCAAGCTTCCTTCGGCAAAGTGAAAATACATCAAACCGGACATGGTATGGATGCCAATGGCTGTGGGGAATTTTGTGACAAATACCGTGAAATATTGCATAACAACAAGGTAATAGATGCCAAGCAATTGTGGATGGAATGTGGGGACAACCCATTGTATCCACAGGCCGGGACATGGATTTTTGATAGGGCAAATTGGTGCCCTGGTTATTTATTACAGCCCGATGAGGTGAGTTTTGATATAGACCAGGGCGAGCCGTTTCTCATAGATGTAAATATGGAGCCCTATGAAACGGAAAAACCCAGTGCCAAGGAACTCTTGGTTGCCTATGTTATGGAATATGGAGAAATTCATTCGGACAATGACGTAAGCCTGGTGGACATAATATCCCCTTCCAATGAAAAAATCCACAGCCGTAAAAATCAATCCGGCGCCCTGGCGGTGATCAGGATCAAAAATAACGGTAGCAACAATTTGAGGTCTTTAACAATAAACTATTATTTGGAGGGCAACAAAGCGAAACAGTTTAAATGGAAGGGAGACATTCCCTTTGGGGAGACCGCCTTGTTGACCCTGCCAGAGGAGGTATTTAGCGAAAAGGACTCCACCACTTTTTTCGTGGAATTAAAAAGGCCCAATGGCAAAAAAGATGGCTATAAGGCAGACAATATCAAATCTACCATCTATACAAGACCCGATATTCTGCCACAAGACGTTGTTATTTACTTTAAGACCAATAACAAGCCCCGTCAAAATTCATATAGTATAACCAATACCCAAGGGGCGGTAGTGTTTAAGCGCGATAGTCTGGAACTTAAACCCAACACCACTTATTTGGACTCATTGCAGCTGCCTCAGGGGAGCTATACTTTTAAAGTGGAGGATAAGGCTGGTGACGGACTGGAATTTTGGTACAAGGCAAAGGACGGGCGTGGGGACGTAAAATTATTGGACACCTTGGGGAACGCCATAAAACATTTTAATTCGGATTTTGGAAGCCATATTGTCTATAACTTTAGGGTGATGCCCAATGCAGCCTATCACTTGGACAATGAACCATCCATTACCATGTTTCCTTCCCGTACCAAAGGCCCCATTACTGTGGATTATTTTGCCAATGAGCCAAAAGATATAACGGTAATTATTGCGCAACAGGAAGACGAAACTAAAATAGTGGAAACCCACACCTACAAGGCTTTTACCAAGGGCGCATTTACCTATAACCTCGGCTATTTGCCCAAGATGCGATATTATTTAAAAGTTATCATAGACGGTAAGGAAATATTTAAGAATAGAATTAGGCTAAAGGAATAATTGCCATGCGCTGGACCCTAAAACCAAAACCCGAACAAAAGGAAATTGATGCCTTGGCCAAGGCACTTCAGGTAGAGGATCTGGTGGCGCAACTTTTATTGCAGCGCGGTATTGGCAATTACGAGGAGGCCAAAAGGTTTTTTAGGCCTCAGCTGTCCCATTTGCATGACCCCTATCTTATGAAAGACATGGATAAGGCCGTAAACAGGATAGAAAAAGCCATTGCGAATGAAGAAAATATTTTGGTCTATGGAGACTACGATGTGGATGGCACCACAGCCGTTGCCTTAATGTCCTCTTATTTACAGCAGTACTATTCCAATGTTGCCACCTATATCCCGGATCGTTACAAGGAAGGCTACGGGGTGTCTTACCAGGGGATCGACTTTGCCGAAGACAATGGCTTTGGTCTAATTATTGCCTTGGACTGTGGCGTAAAGGCAATAGACAAGGTTGAATATGCCAAGCAAAAGGGAATAGACTTTATCATATGCGACCATCATAGACCTGGCAGTACTTTGCCCGATGCCGTTGCCATACTGGATCCCAAAAGAACAGATTGCACCTATCCCTATGATGAACTTTGTGGTTGTGGGGTAGGCTTTAAACTAATACAGGCCCTGGGTGCCAAAAAAGGGGAGACTGTGGAAGATCTTATTCCCTATCTGGATTTGGTAGCTACGGCCATAGGTGCCGATATTGTGCCTATAACCGGAGAAAACAGGGTCCTTGCCTATTGGGGATTACAGCTAATAAACGAAAATCCCAGAGCCGGATTTAAGGCCATTATAGATCAGATAAATAAAAAGGTACTCACTATTACCGATGTGGTGTTCATAATTGCCCCCAGGATCAATGCCGCAGGGCGAATGGAGCACGGTCAGCACGCAGTAAACCTTTTAAGGGAAACCGATAGGGAACGGGCATCATTTTTTGCTTCGGAAATAGAACAGTTCAATACCGATAGAAAGAATCTGGATCAACTGATTGCCAACGAGGCATTGTTGCAGATTCAAGAAAATAGGGAGGAGGAAGGCTTTACCTCAGTGGTCTACAAAGAAACATGGCATAAGGGAGTTATTGGAATTGTGGCATCACGCCTTATAGAAACCTATTATAGACCAACCTTGGTCTTTACCAAGAGCGGCGACAAATTGGCGGCCTCTGCACGTTCTGTAAAAGGCTTTGACGTCTATGAAGCCCTAGAAAGTTGTTCGGACACCATAGAGCAATTTGGAGGGCATATGTACGCCGCAGGTCTAACCTTGTTGGAAGAAAATTATGAAGCCTTCAAATCCAAATTTGAAGAGGTGGTGGCCAAATCTATAGACCCCAAACTACTATCCCCAGAAATTATGATAGACGCCCTTATTAGCTTGGATAACATTAGCCCTAAGTTAATGCGGATCATTAAACAGTTTGCTCCCTTCGGACCTGGAAATTCTACCCCCGTTTTTATGGCAGAAAATATGAGGGATACCGGATATGCCAAAGTGGTAGGGCAGGAAGGAAAACACCTAAAATGTAAACTTTTCGACAAAAATTCCCGTGCCAACCGGACTGCCATAGATGCCATTGGCTTTAATCTGGGCAATAAATTGCCGGCATTACAACATAAGACCATAAGTGCCGCTTTTACATTGGATGAAAACGAATGGCAGGGCAAAATAAGCTTACAATTGAAATTAAAGGACATAAAATAAGGCGCTGGTTATTAATTTAGAATAAATAATAACCAACAGGTATCAAAAAAATCTATCAAAAAAGCGGCTCCTATATTAATTCCAATCTTTGAACCAGTTCTTTCCGATAAAAAACCGCAATAATTTTAATGATTGTTGGCACGCACGCCAATAAACTTCTTTCAATAGAAAAAAAAGGATATTTTTTAAGTATTGGCAAGGTCGAATTTTTTTAGGATCATAGTAGACCCATTAAATTCACCATAGGTAAAATAGGTAATCCAATCCCCCAGATTAACATAGGTAGATTTTTGGTTCAATGAAATTTCTAAAGGAAGGTGCCTATGTCCAAAAACGAAATAATCATAGTGTTGTTGTTCCAATTTGCGCTTGCAGTACTGTACCAACCATTCATTGTCCTCTCCAAGAAATTTGGTGTCTTCCTCACCAGAAATCATCTTGTTCTTAACAGAGAGGTATTGGGCCAATTTCACCCCCAGATCTGGGTGGAGCCAGTTATAGAGCCATTTGGAAACCGGATTGGTAAACACCTTCTTCATCCGTTTATAACCTTTATCCCCAGGCCCCAATCCATCGCCATGTCCTATAAAAAAAGTAGTCTGGTTAAGTTTAAATAACTGTGGTTTGTGGAATACGGGTATATTTAACTCCTCTTCAAAATATCCGTTCATCCACAGGTCATGGTTACCCACAAAATAATAGACTGGAATACCTGAATCTGTAATTTCCGCCAACTTTCCCAGGGTTCGGGTAAATCCTTTGGGCACCACCGTTTTATATTCGAACCAGAAATCAAATAAATCGCCTAAGAGAAATATGGCCGCCGCGTCCTGTTTTACGGTATCCAACCAGGCCACAAATTTTTTTTCACGGGGAAAGCTTAAATCCTTTGTGGGTGCCCCTAAATGGTTATCACTGGAAAAATAGACCTTTTTGCCTTTTGGCACATCAATCGTTCTCATTCCGGGACTTTTAGTTATCAGCAGCATACCATTCGGCAAAGGAAGTATCGGTTTCCTGTAACCTTAGGGAATGTAACGCTATATTTTGCGGCAAACGTGCCTTTATCCTAGCTGCAAAGTCGATTACCATATTTTCACTGGTGGGCTGGTAATCGGCCAAAATCACACTATGGCCCCGATCCATTAATTCCTTGGCCAAATCTACATGTGGGGTATTCTTGTTAAAAACCGTTGCATGGTCAAATTGATCTACAATTTCTTCCATCACAATTTTTTTTAGGTCCCCGAAGTCTATTACCATCCCTAGCTTAACATGTGAGGTATCGGTAATCGGTGTGCCGATCACCGTAACCGAAAGTTTATAGCTGTGGCCGTGTACATTTCTGCACTTGCCATCATAACCGTACAATGCATGTCCCGTCTCAAAATTAAACTGCTTGGTAATCCTTATGTTGCCCATAATATGTATTTGGACAGCAAAGGTAATTTATTCTTGGAAATTAATCGTTAAGCAGGGGTTGGGTCCAAGCGGTTTCGTATTTAATATTTTCAATGGGATTCTGTTGTAATTTTGTGGAGGTAATTTTGCTCCTTACAAAGAGTATATCATCGGTTACATCAAAGGTAGCTGAACTGCCCTGAACTGACTTTAATTCTTTTACCTCGCTTTCCCCTTTTAGGCACCCTAGAAAACGTATGGTATAGTCCACCCCGCTTTCCGATGCCACCTCTACCGTTATTCGCTGCCCGTCAAAATCCAGCGTATTGAGTGTAACGCCCGTACTTGAGTAAAAATCACCTTTTTCCATGGCCCCTATCAAGGAGGCAGCAGATAGGGTGTCTGCCTGTACCATTACCCAACCCCTTCCCGAGTTACTCCATTTACTCCCCATTTTATGGTAACTATGGGAATCATCGGTTGCCAAGCCATACATAATGGGCTTTTTGGCCGCTATATAGGAAATATTGATCTGGTCCCACATTTCCTCCGTGGAAATATGGGTTGAATCCCCCATATTATGAACCATCGGATGGCCGTTGTACACCTCAAAAAAACGTTCTCCATTTAGGTTGATCATATCCTCAAGGCTTATGCTGTAGTAAAAGTTAGGGTGATTAATATGTGGCATTATAGGAACTCCCGTCTCCTGCCGTTGTTCTAGTACGGCGTTGATATTGTTCTGCATCACGTCGGACACACTATTACCCCCTTGTGGATCTATTTTGTTTTGAATATTAGTGGCATTCATATGAATGTGCTTATCCTCATACCGATCAGTGATTTCTTCAGAATGAATGACCAGGAATTCACCGGCCTTTTCAAATAGGTCCCGATACTCTGCATAGGTCTTTAGTTTCACATGTATTTTGCCCGAATCCAATTTATAATTTACCCATTCTTCCCCATATGTATCCAAGTAGTCCTTAAAGCTCTTTTGATAAATTGAATCTTCACGGACTTGTATCCATTTTTCATCCATGGATATGGTATTGTGGTCAGATAGGGCAATAAACTGATAGTTGTTGGAGCGATACCAATCCAAGATGGTCTCTGGAAACTCGTCCCCATCGCTCCAAAACGAATGGGTATGCAAATTGCCCTTATACCACTTTTTCTTTTGGGAGGTATCTGTATTCTTTTTTACATCCCCGCAGCTTCCAAGCACCACAGCCATGGGCAACAAAATTGTTGATACTAAATATTTCATAATGTTAGTTTGGTTAATTAAATCCCCAAAAGTTAATGAAAAAGTACAAGAAACCACCAATTGGGATTAAAATAGCAGACAAACTCTGCCATAAAAGAGTACTCTGATAAAGTGTCCAATACAGGCTTAATAAACTTTGTAAAACCAATCACATTTTAATCTATTTTTGCGCGATTTTAAATTCACCCCTGTGGAGGAGTTATATGAACAGTTGCAGTTTAAGGAGAACCCACTTTTTGAAAAAGTGATCCATGATATCCTTACACAGAAGTATAGTATTGTTGAAGATTTTTTCTCCTTGGAGGAAGTGGCAGAACTACGCAATTCGCTTATCCAAAAATACGAAGAAGACCAGTTTAAAAAAGCGGCTATTGGCAATCGCGTAAACGAAACCGTTATAAAAGCCATTAGAGGTGATTTTATTCTTTGGATGGATGAGGGCAGCTATGATATTTTGGAGCAGCGGTTTTTTCTTAAAATCAATGATTTGGCCAATTATTTGAACAAGACCTGTTTTATGGGAATCCTATTCAAAGAATTTCACTATGCTATCTACCCTGAAGGCACCTTTTATAAAAGGCATTTGGACACCTTTCAAAATGATGACAGGCGAAAACTCTCCATGGTCTGTTACCTAAACGAAACAGACTGGATAGCGGAAAAGGACGGGGGCGAACTAGTACTATATATACCCACAGAAAAAGGCGAAGTGGCAAAGCAGATTACTCCCTTTCCTGGAAAGGTGGTTATTTTTGAAAGCCAAGAACTTGAGCATGAGGTAAGGCCAGCTCTTAGGGAGCGCCTGAGCATAACCGGTTGGCTTAAAACGAGGTAAACAATCTACCTTTTGTATTTTCTATAGTTTCTAAGGCGATTTACGAAATACACGATTACCAAAACAAGCGCAAGAATTGGAAAAACAAAGTTTCCGTTTAAAAAAGATAAAATATCCATACTGAAAATTTAAAAATGTAGAACGATTAAAAGCGTAGATTATTGTTTTTTTATAAAAATTGCCACGATGGCAGAAGTTACAATCCCCATGGTGAGTGCCCCAAAAACACTCTGTAGGATATAACTATTTAGACTAAAATAATTTTCAGCGGCTTCTTGCCTCATTTTACCCGACTCCACTACATAGGCTATGATATTAATAAAATAGTCCGGACTTATCATTGTATGGGTTATGTACTGCGCAAACGGACTTAAAAGGGCTACAATTACACTTAGTATAATACCACTTACAAAACCCTGTTTCCAAGTCATTTTACCGTTGTACTCTTGCTTTCTCTTATCCAGCAAAGCTAAAACGTAAACCGCAATGGCGATAAGAGCAAACAAATTGGTATAGATGGCGTGTTTACCAATAAGCGAATCGTGCCATCCCATAGACTTTTCAAACATCATCCAAAGGAGGGTAGCGGCAGTAAAGATAATGGCCCATTTAATTTCGATCCGAAATTTATTCATAATTGTTATTTTTTAAAGCTGTTAAGCACCTTTTTAGTTTCTTCCGAAAGTGCCAAACGCCCAGATATTTCTGCTCTGTTTGCCAACAATGTATCCCAATTACCGGTACCTTCCCACAATACTTTCTTCCATTCCTCCAAAGCTTCGGGATTATACCCAGCCAGCTTTTCCGCAAATATACCCAGCTCCTTATCCAGTTCATCCATACCTACAAAAACTTTGGAAAACAATCCTTTTTCTTGGGCCCAATAGGCATTTTTCCATTCGTTTGGAGATAAGGAAAGCTCCGATAATGCTGCAACACCAATCTTTCGCTTTACTGCAGGGGCTATTACAAAAGGAGCAATACCTATGGAAAGTTCGGACAATCGTATTGCGGCAGCTTCCGCAGCAAAAACATAATCACAAGCAGCAATAACACCCACTCCTCCACCAACAGCTTTGCCTTGCACCCTGCCTATAATGAGTTTTTTACAAGTCCTCATAGCATTGATCAGATGGGCAAAACCATTGAAAAAAACCTTCCCTTTTGTTATATTGTCTACGGCCAATAGCTCATCAAATGAAGCTCCGGCGCAAAAGGCCCTATCCCCTTCAGATTTAAGTACAATAAGGTGTACTGCATCATTTTCCGATAATTCGTTCAATGTCTTGCCCAGTCTTTCTAATAATTCGGCAACGAATGAATTACCCGCTGGATGCCCAAATTCTACTGTGGCAACCTTGTTGACAATACTGGTATATAAACTTCCATTAGATCGGGTAGTGCCCATAGTTGATTTTTAAGTCTTGTTCGTATCCTACTTAATATGCTAAGTTCTATATAATGTCCAATAACCTTTGTCCGGCTCCGAAAGGCCAATCACATTTATCCTGTATATGTCTTGCGGTTAAGCTTCAATGCTTTTATAGTACAGTCCAAAATTAATGGTTTTGAAGTAGTGGACGAAACTTTCGCCTAAATTTCCATACTAGGGCACCTCCTCTAATACCCATCCATAAGGTAAAGGCAATCCAAATACCGTAAAGTCCCCAATCCAAGTATTTTCCCAAGAACAGCACTGGGACAAAACATAGAAAAGTAGCTATCAACAATACATTTCGGAGATATTTCATTTCTCCCAAGCCTTTAAACAAACCGTCAAATACAAAGGCCACCATATTCATAGGTATCCCAAGTATCAGAATAAAAAATATGGAATAGAAGGCTTCCAAAACTGTTATGTCATTGGAGAAAATGCGCCCTATAGGCCTATAAAACAGGAATCCAGCTGTAACCAACAACAGGCTTATGATGAATCCGTAGAACATAATTTTTTTGGCAAGTTTCCAAAGTCCGTCATAATTCCTTGCTCCCAGTAATTTCCCGCCCATAATATTACCAGCGGCCCCGTAACCGTCTATAAAAAATGCCGAAAACAACCATAGGTTTATAGCAATCGTATGTGCACCAATATACCTATCCCCCAAGGCTGTTGCCTCCCTTACCGCCAATATTAGGGCCGTATTAAGAGCTAGAGCCCTAACAAAAAGATTAAGGCTCATGACTACCAACCTCCCCAGCTCCGGATGTAAGGGGAATTTTAGGACCAGACTGATATTGGTTTTTAATATCAACAGTACAAAGGCCATGATGGCCATAACCCCTTGGGCTATTAAACTGGCCCAAGCTGCACCTTCCAAATACATTGGTTCTACCAGTCCCTCTAACCCATAGACCAAAAATATATCTAAGACTATGTTTAACACAGCTCCCGTAATGGCAATGAGCATGGGGTAATAGGTGTTCTGTAGACCTCTAAAAATGCCCATAACCGCAAAAACAAACAAGGTTAACGGAAAGCCCCACACCCTAATGGAATAATATGAAATACAGAGCTCTAGTATTCGGCCAGATGCATTTAAAAGAACAAATATCTCCTCCACCACAAAAATGGTGGAAAGTAATATTAAAATACTGAGCATGATGTTTAAATAAATGGCCTGGGCAGGTAATGTACTTACCCTTTCCAACTTGCCAGCTCCCAGATATTGGGATATAATGGCCGAAATAGCACTACGGGTCTGCCCCAATATCCAAATCAACATAGATAAAAAGGAACCAACTATTCCCGCTGCCGCCAAAGATTCCATTCCGTCTTGGGGAATATTGCCTACAATGGCCGTATCGGTAATAGATAAAATTGGCTCGGCTATCCCCGCTACGGTAGCAGGAATGGCAAGTTTGTTAATGGTCCTAAAGTTAATTGCTGTATTCAAAAAAAGAAAGGTTGTTTTATAAAATTAGTTCATAACAATGAAAAGGAAATTTGCTTTGTTTTGGGAAATAAATATCCCCTAGCCTTTGGTAACCCCTGGCCTGATAAAAAGTATTGTTACGGCTGTTTTGGCTAAAGGTGTCCAACCTTACTGAAGCAAAACCATTTTTTCTGGCGTAAGCCTCCGCAAAATCCATGAGTTTCTGTGCATAGCCCTTTTTTTGTTCTTCCGGGTGCACTGCCAATCTATGAATATAAATGTTGGGTTTGTTGGTGGTTAACCATTTAATGGGCAGGTATTCCTCATCCATATAGGTGGAAATAACTATTGTCCCCAGTATTTTATTATTGACCTCCAACACATAGAGTTCCTTACGGGCAATATCTCTTTTAAATGC
>CAXAVP010000067.1:0-17716 GCA_963972175.1 uncultured Arenibacter sp. | reverse complement strand
CCCAATCCAATAATTTTGAGCACCATTACTCCCACCTGCTCCAAAGCAAAAACCAGGGTTTCATTGTAAAGATCCGTGAAGTATTAAAACCCAATGAGTATTCAGAGCGATTTGTAGCTATGGTAAAATTTATGGATACCGCCCAAGTATCGGGAAAGATATTACTGTCTATGCCCCCTGACACTTCCAATACCCCACTTAAGGTAGATGACGAGTTAATGGTATTATCAACTGCAACCCCCATTAAAGCCCCTCTTAACCCACATCAATTTAATTATAAAAAATACCTCTCCCACTTGGGTATAGAACACCAACTTTATCTTTCCCCTGACAATAGCTTTATAAGACCCAACCCCTCAAGGACCATTTTTGGAATGGCGGCCCACATACGGCAACACCTCATAAAAAAACTTAAAAAAAATGCGTTCGGGCAGGAAGAACTGGGCGTTATACAAGCCTTATTATTAGGACAACGACACGATATAAGTCCAGCAACCAATGCCGATTATAAAGATGCCGGAGCCTATCATATCCTGGCCTTGTCCGGATTACATATTGGGATTCTCTTGGGCTTGCTCCATTTTATATTGAGTCCCCTTGAATTTATCCCAAGGGGAAGAACCATAAAACTAGCCTTGATTGTCTTCTTGCTATGGGGTTTTGCCGTACTGGCCGGACTTTCGCCATCAATCTTAAGGGCGGTAACCATGTTTAGCTTTGTAGCCTATGCCCTTTACCTAAACCGGCCTACAAGCCATTTTAATATACTTGCCCTGTCCTTGTTTTTTATATTGTTGTTACTAGACCCCATGTTGCTTTTTCAAGTAGGTTTTCAACTGAGCTATGCGGCAGTTTTTGCCATTGTACTAATCTATCCCTTGTTACAAAAATTATGGGCACCTAAAAATTACATCCTAAAAAAAGGATGGGAACTACTCTCGGTCAGCTTAGCAGCTCAATTGGGTGTATTCCCCATCAGCCTATTTTACTTTCACCAATTTCCCGGATTATTCTTTGTCTCCAGCCTTATCGTACTACCTTTTTTAACCTTTATACTGGGGTTAGGCATATTGGTCATTGTCTTGGCCTTGACCAACAGTTTGCCCCCTGCAGTGGTTATCATTTATGATTCCATAATCAGCGCAATGAACAGTACTATTGGCTACTTGGCCCAGCAAGAAAGCTTTGTTTTTAGAAAAATTCCCTTTGATACGGTTCAATTGATTCTAAGTTATGCTGTAATCCTTACCATGATACTGCTGCTTATAAAAGTTAGCTATAAAAAGACCTTGTTATTCTTAAGTTTCATCCTTTGTTTCCAATTCTATATTCTAGGAAAGCAGCAGTACAATAAAAACAAGGAATCCTTGACCATTGGGCATCTCAGCAGAAATACGGCACTGCTTCATAGAAAAGGGTCCAAACTTACCATATATACCAATCACCCCCCTGCTGCACAAAAAATGGCCAGCGATTATGCTATTGCCCTGCACAGCCGGGAATTGGAGTATCGGCCTTTAAAAAATAGCTATACCATGGACGGGGAGCGAATAGTAGTGATGGATAGTGCATATCATATTCTGCCAAAAAACTATAACGTCACCAACTTGGTACTGACCGGCTCACCAAAAATTAATCTGGACAGACTGTTGGACTCGGTACAACCAAAAACTATTATTGCCGATGGCAGCAACTATAAGAGTTACATTAAGCGGTGGAAAGCCAGTTGCAGGGTAAAAAAAATCCCTTTTCACTATACCGGTGAAAAGGGAGCTATTGATGTTTTTGTACGCTAACTATCTAACGCCGTGCATAAGCTTCTTTAATATGGGATTCAGCACAATGGATATTACACCTACTCCAACTGGGACCAAGGTAAAAATTAGAAAAAATGTTCCCATGGAATACTGTTCCGAAATCTTATCGATCATTCCGCCCATGGTTCCCGCTGCTTTTTGGCCAATGGCAATGGCCAGGTACCACACCCCAAACATAAAGCCGATCATACGCGCCGGAACCAATTTGCTCAAATAGGACAGACCTACCGGGGAGATACATAATTCCCCCATGGTGTGCAAGAGATAGGCCAATATTAAGAAAACCATACTTATTGATGCGGTCTTGGCTCCGGACGGGATGCCAGATGCCCCATAGGACAACACGGCAAAGCCAAGTCCCAACAAGATAAGGCCCAATCCGTATTTCATTGCCGCACTAGGGTTGTATTTACTTTCCCACCACCTAGAAAAAAGTGGGGCCAATGTAATTATAAAAAACGAATTTAAAATAGCAAACCAACTGGCATCTACCTGATTTCCCTCTTGCGAAAATTTATCCATCAACCTAAAAATCACCAACACCCAAAGGCCTATAAAGGCGATAGCCAAAACAATATTGGAAATCGCAATACGGTTAAAGGTCTTTTTAGCCAGTAAAAAAAGCACCCAACTAATGATAATTAAAGGCACGGTAGTTAATAGCGCATCTATTATCTTAAAGACCATAGCCGATTGTCCCACAAGGTTTCTATTGGTATAATCCCTGGCAAAAATGGTCATTGACCCCAAGGATTGCTCAAAAAATGCAAAAAAGAAAACCGTAAACAATCCAAAGATGGATACGGCTATAATTCTATCTCTCACTACCGGAAGGTAACGTGAAATTCTAGAAACCAATAGAATTAAGAACAATGCCAAGGCACCTAATATAATAGCATTGGTGCCCGATACGCTCCCTACAGAAAAGGGTGCCAAGCTGGCACCTTGAATTTTCTCAAAGGGATCGTTAAAGAGATATAACAGCCCCCCAACTGACGATAAGGCAATTAAAATTTTATCAAAAAGGCTAAATGGGTTTAATTTGGTGGCTACAGCTTCTTCCCCTTCCTGTGGATTTTCATTCTCCACGGAGTTGAACAATTCCGCTCCAAGCTTTGGCAATCGCTTTCCACCCACATCCCCAAACAAATCCTTGGCCAACCAAAACTGAAGCATTCCCAGCAACATAAATATTCCGGCCAGACCAAAGCCCCAGGACCATCCGTAGTTTTCGGCCAAATACCCACAGAGCATCATCCCAAAAAAAGCCCCTGCATTTACCCCCATATAGAATATGGTGTACGCTCCATCTTTTTTGGATTCCTTACCCTCATACATTTCAGAGATTATGGAAGTGATATTGGGCTTAAAAAAGCCGGTCCCAATAATCAATAAGGCGAGTCCCAAATAAAAGGAAGCCGTGGTTTCCAAGGCCATGGCCCCGTGACCCAAGGTCATGATTACACAACCTATTACCACTGCCAGCCTATATCCCGTAATTTTATCCGCTATCCACCCCCCAATAATGGGTGTTAGGTACAATAAGGAGGCATAGGTCCCAATAAGTGCCAAGGCGTGTTCCCTAGGCCATTCCCAACCTGGATTGTCGTCCAATATTGGGGCTGTTAGAAACAACACCAATAGGATACGCATCCCATAAAACGAAAAACGTTCCCACATTTCCGTAAAGAAAAGTACAAAAAGTCCGGCAGGATGACCAAGGACCTTATCCTTAAACAGGTTTTCAATATCAGTATTCATATCTCTATTTTTATTAGAAAGCTACGCAAACTGCTTATCTGGTCTTGTTAATGTCCGGATCGGCAAGTTCATAAGGTTCGTTGTCCTTCTTGTCCAATATATTGTTCTTCATATCTTGCTCGTTGTCCTCAGCTCCATGAGTGAGCGTTTTTAGTTTTTTAAAGAATACCCCAATCAGCAATCCAAAAAGGATACAGAAGACAGCAATACCAGTAAACACCGTATACTCCCCAAATTCGGAAGCAGATTCTCCCAGCAATCCTGCTAATTTATTACCCAATCCTGTAGTGGCAAAATAAAGCCCCATCATTAGGGAAGCATATTTGGCGGGTGCCAATTTTGTTACAAAGGACAAAGATACTGGAGAAAGACTTAACTCTCCCAAGGTATGAAACAAGTAAGCCAGCACCAACCAATACATGGCAGATGAGCCCGAACTTTGAAATTGGGAAGATGCCGCAGTCATAAACAAGAAGCCGATCCCCATTACAATTAAACCAACTATCATCTTAAACAGGGATGACGCCTCTCTATTCTTTAGTTTTCGGTTAGCCCAGAAATTGGCCACTACCGTTCCCAAGGTAATAATAAAAAAGGCATTCAAGGATTGAAACCAAGAGGCAGGAACCTCCCAGCCCATTAGCATCCTATTCGTTTTTTCGGCTGCATAGATATTCATAAGGCCGCCTGCTTGTTCAAAGGCCCCAAAGAACACTATCACCATAAGGAAAGACAAAACTAAAACGATAACTCTATCCTTTTCAATTTTGGTAAGGGGACGTTTTAATGCTTCCTTATCTTCTTGATTTTCTGATTTCCCCAAAAAATCTCCTACCCCTACCAAATATTTTTGTCCAAGCACAAATTGCAACAATCCAAAAAGCATACAAATACCTGCCAATCCAAATCCATAATGCCATCCGTAGACCTCCCCGATATAACCAACAATTAAACTGGACAAAAATGCACCTACATTAATGCCTATATAGAATATGGTAAATCCTTTATCCCGTCTTATGTCCCCCTTTGGATATAGCCCACCTACCATAGTAGAGATATTGGGTTTTAGCATACCAACCCCCGCAATAATAAATCCTAATCCGGTATAAAAGGCCCACATCTCCTCTATGGCCAATACACTGTGACCAATAACCAGGAGTACGGCCCCTAGGATAACTGCCTTTTTCTGGCCAAGTACCCTATCGGCAATTATCCCTCCAGGGATAGAGGCAACGTAAACCAACATGGTATACCAACCGTATAATGCCAAGGCTTCGCCGTTGGTCCAACCCAATCCCGGATTCTTATCTGTTGTTTGGGTAACTAGGTATAATACCAAAATTGCCCGCATCCCATAGTAGGAAAAACGTTCCCACATTTCTGTAAAAAATAAAATATACAGTCCTACCGGATGGCCAAATAATTCTTTTTGATGGGCTTGTTTAATTGTCTGTTGCATTATGTTAGTATGTTAATTAAAGATTTTCTTCTATAAAACTGGTCATTTTGGTATAGAGGTGCAAACGGGTATTGCCTCCAAAGATACTATGGTTCTTGTCTGGATAAATGGCCCAATCAAACTGTTTATTGGCTTGTACCAAGGCCTCTATCATCCTCATGGTATTCTGCACATGCACATTATCATCGCTGGTTCCGTGAATTAACAGGTATTTCCCCTTTAACAACTCCGGGTAATTAAGGGGGGAATTGTCATCATAACCACTGGCATTTTCCTGTGGGGTTCGCATAAACCGCTCTGTGTAAATAGTATCATAAAACCTCCAGGAGGTTACCGGAGCCACGGCAATACCCATTTCAAACGTATCATTCCCTTTTAGAAGGCAATTGGTAGACATAAAACCGCCATAACTCCATCCCCAAATTCCGGTACGCCCTTCATCTATAAACGGCAATTCACTTAATTTTTTGGCTGCGGCTATTTGGTCTTCTACCTCATATTTCCCCAATTCCTTATAGGTGACTTTCTTAAAATCACGACCTTTATATCCAGTTCCCCTACCATCAACACAGGCAACAATATAACCCTTACTGGCCAAAATTTGGTACCAGTAGTCGTTGCTTCCCAACCATTTATTGGAAACGGACTGTGAGCCGGGGCCACTGTACTGCGTCATAAATAGGGGGTACTCCTTGGAAGCGTCAAAATCCTTTGGTTTAACCATCCACATATTTAATTCATTGCCGTGAATGGAAATAGTGGAAAATTCCTTCTCGCCCAGCACATAATTACCCAAGGTTTGCAATAAACCATTGTTATCCAGAATATCCTTTATTTTTTTTCCATTGGTTGCTTTATGAAGGGTATACCTTGGTGGTGTGGTAGCACTGGAATGGGTATTTATAAAATAGTTAAAATCAGCACTGAAATCGGCCGAATTGGTTCCCACTTCCGCAGTTAAGCGTTTCTTATTTCTGCCATTGCTCCTTATACTGTATACATCTCGATTGATAGCCCCGTTTTCCGTAGACTGGTAATATATTCGGTCCTCGTTTTGGTCATAGCCATAATAATTGGTTACTTCCCACTCCCCCTTGGTCACCTGATTCATAAGTTCACCCTCTGAATTATACAAATAGATATGGTTATAGCCGTCTTTCTCACTGGTCCATATAAAGCTATCGTCATCCAAAAAGGTTAGGTTATCCGTAACATCTACATAGGCTTTATCCAATTCCTCCAGCAAAGTAGTTGTACTGGCGTTTATTGCGTTTACAGCTAATAATTTTAAGCGGTTTTGGTGTCGGTTCAAGGTCTGGACACTTAGGTAATTTGGATGGTTCATCCATTTTATCCTAGGAATATAATAGGGATCTTGAAGGTCTACAGGGATAGTTTTCAAGGTCTTGATATCCACTATATGTAAGGAAACAACCGAATTGTTCTCTCCTGCCTTGGGGTATTTAAAAACAGTCTGTGTCTGGTATAGGTCTGCACCATAAACATCCATGGAGAATTCTGGAACTTGGGTCTCGTTAAAACGTATAAAGGCCAATTTAGATCCGTCCGAATTCCAGTCAAATGCCCTTACAAAGGCAAATTCCTCCTCGTAAACCCAATCTGTAACCCCGTTGATCACTTTATTCCTTTCCCCGTCAAAAGTTAATTGTGTAGTATGTTTAGTGGGTATATCCAGCACAAAAATATTATTGTTTTGCACGTAGGCCACCTTATTGCCGTTAGGGGAGAGACGGGGTTCCTGAATTAGGGAATTCGAAATCTTGACTATTTGTCTGGAGCCAAGGTCGAAAACGTAGAATACTCCCAAGGTAGATCTTCTAAAAACCGACTGGACCTCTGTTGCCATAAGAATTTTTGATTCGTCCGCACTAAATTCATAAGACGTAAAAAAAGGTATTTCATTAAAATTGGAAGAGGACAGTACAGTCTCTACTTTCTCCAGCGTTTTATAATCAAACTTTTCAATAGAAGATGTTCTTGCGGCCCTATCCACATTTAAAATGGTATAGTATTTTCCATTCTTCATAGAGCGCAATTTCTCCAAACCCTGTGTCCTAAAAGTACCATTATAAATTTCTTCTACAGAAATC
Organism: uncultured Arenibacter sp.; assembly: GCA_963972175.1. GTDB lineage: Bacteria > Bacteroidota > Bacteroidia > Flavobacteriales > Flavobacteriaceae > Arenibacter. The sequence goes on along the minus strand of CAXAVP010000067.1, from coordinate 10,568 downwards.
TGTTTTTTTTGGGCAAGTAGGGTTGAAAATGAAAGGAACGTAATAATCAATAACTGTAATGGGCGAACTTTTTTCACAAACATAAATGTTTAATAGACCAATTTTTTAATCTTAAATCCCGTGCGGAATTTCACTTATTGTTAAAATTTGTTTCAAATCTCCAAGATTACTAAAAAATAGACAAAAAAAAACGTTTTCACTTAAAAAAAACACATCACAGACCCCTTTTAAGTCTATTTTAAGAATTCCATAATTTAACCACCTTATTACTATATTTGCCACGAAAACCGCAAATCCCATGACTGCACCTATTGAAGGATTTTCCAAACTTGGCAAGGAGGATAAGATACGCTGGATTGCCCAGCACTACACCAACAACAGTGAAGAAACCATAGCCATTCTTAAACAATATTGGCACAGCGATCCCAAATTACAGAATTTACACGATGAGTTTATAGAAAACACTATTTCCAACTTCTATTTACCTTTGGGTATTGCCCCCAATTTTCTAATAAACAATAGACTATATGCCATCCCTATGGCCATTGAGGAAAGTTCTGTAGTGGCCGCTGCCAGTAAAGCGGCTAAATTTTGGCATACTAGAGGTGGATTCAAGGCCAGCGTATTGGGCACGGAAAAAGTAGGGCAGGTGCACTTTATGTATGAAGGGGATACCGAAAAACTCACCCATTTCTTTAATCTAATACAACCCAAACTCCTAGAAAGTGTTGCTGCCATAACCAAGAATATGGAAAAGCGGGGAGGAGGCATCCAAAACATAGTGTTAAGAAACAAAAGCGCAGATTTGGAAAACTACTTCCAACTACATTGCACTTTTGAAACCCAAGATGCCATGGGTGCCAATTTTATAAATTCTTGCCTGGAGGGCATAGCCAAAACATTTAAGGAAGAGGCACAACTTTATGATGCCTTTTCGGAGCGGGAAAAGGATTTGGAAATTGTAATGAGCATCCTTTCAAATAATATCCCCAATTGTCTGGTGAGGGCCGAAGTAAGCTGCCCCGTAACAGATCTAAAGGCCCAAGCCGGTATGGAACCGATGGAGTTTGCTCAAAAAATGGTTCGGGCCGTAGACATGGCCAAAGTGGAACCTTATAGGGCAGTGACCCATAACAAGGGCATTATGAACGGCATAGACGCCGTTATCCTGGCCACTGGAAACGATTTTAGGGCCATAGAGGCAGGAGCACATGCCTATGCTGCCAAAGACGGACAATACAGTAGCCTTACACACGCCAGCATAGATAATGGCATCTTTAGATTTTGGATAGAGATCCCCTTGGCCGTTGGTACCGTTGGAGGACTCACCAATTTACATCCGCTGGTAAAACTGGCCTTGGAAATACTACAGCGACCCACAGCCAAAGAGCTGATGCAAATTGTAGCCGTGGCCGGATTGGCACAGAATTTTGGGGCCATTCGCTCGCTCGTCACTACCGGCATTCAGCAGGGACATATGAAAATGCACCTACTAAATATCCTAAACCAATTAGGGGCAACGGAATTGGAAAAACATAAGCTGATAGCCCATTTTAAAAATCATACCGCAACACATAGTGCTGTTGTAGAAGCTTTTAATGAATTGAGATCCAAGTAATGACAAAACATTTCTACAGTAATGGCAAACTCCTAATCACTGGCGAGTACCTGGTCTTGGATGGCGCACTAAGCCTGGCATTACCCACCCTATACGGACAGTCTTTGACCGTTAAAGAAACCGAAAAGCCCCTTCTTACCTGGAAAAGTTTGGACGAAAAGGGAAAGATTTGGTTTAAGACCTCATTTCAACTGCAGCAACTTAGTCCTATCACCCCTAGCCAAGGTACCGAAAAAACTGTAGAGGACCCGTCCTCCATAGAAAGTGCCAAAATTACACAAACCCTAAGGACTATCCTTCTAGAGGCCCAAAAATTGAATCCAGATTTCCTACATACCAATACGGGCATGGAAATCACCACCGCTTTAAATTTCCCCAGGGATTGGGGCCTGGGCACATCGTCTACCCTGATCAATAACATAGCCCAATGGGCCAATATAGATGCCTATACCCTCCTGTGGAACGCTTTTTCGGGTAGCGGATACGACATTGCCTGCGCCCAGCACAACGGCCCTATAACCTATCAATTAAAGGACTCCAAGCCGGTTGTACACACGGTAGACTTTAATCCAAGTTTTAAAAACCATCTATTTTTTATCCATTTAAAACAAAAACAGGATAGTCGGGATGGCATCGCCCATTACAGGAGCCAAGGGAAAGAGGCGAACCTATTTTCTACCCTATCCCAAATAAACAGTATTACCCAACGCATACTTAGCTGCAGCCGTTTAGGCCAGTTTGAAAAACTGATTAAAAAACACGAGAATATCATCAGCCAAATACTAGGCGTACCCACAGTAAAGGAACAATTGTTCCCGGATTACAAAGGAGCCATAAAAAGCTTGGGAGCCTGGGGGGGCGATTTTATTCTGGCAACCGGGAACAAATCTACACCCGACTACTTCAAAGAAAAGGGCTATTCTACCATAATCCCCTATTCCAAAATGACAAAATAAAAGCAGGAACAGCAGTAGCAGTCCTGAGGGCCAAAAGCGTTGTTAACAAAAAAAATCTCCCGATCGGGAGATTTTTTTTGTTTATGAATTTTCTAAACGGAGATTAATAAAAAGTAGCTCTTTTATCCTCTATGGTCGAAGCTTCCTTTAATGCGTTGTACACAGCGTAATTAACCCTGCCAGCAGCGGCAGATTGCAGATTATTGGCATATGTACTATAATTATCCAACTCGGGAGCCGCTTCTTTTTTGGTTACCGTAAGCATATACACTCCGCTATCTCCCTTTATTAGGCCAGAAGTCTCTCCTTCTTCCATACCAAAAGCAGTACCCACAACAAAGGCCTCAGATCCCGCACCTGGAATAGTTGGCGACTTCATTGTTAAAGCAGTGGCAGTAGCAGCTATAACGCTATTATCCTTGGCAAAGGCATCCATAGACTTCCCTTTATTGGCCTCTATGATCTGCGCTGCCTTCTTTTCCTTTCTGATCTTGGGAAGCGCTATAGCAGATGCATCTTCCACGCTCATTAGACCTTCAGAGTACTTGGCGGTTAATTGTACCACGGCATATCCGTTATTGATATTAAACCTTTTCACCTCTCCTAGCTCTGTATCCTCATTAAAGGCCCACTGTACTATAGCACGCTGGGCGGAAAGGCCAGGAAGGTTCTCATCCATTTCCTTAATTTTATTTACTGGCCTTACCAAATAATTGCTCTCTTTGGCAGCTGCTGTAAATTCCTTATCTGAAATAGTCTCCATTTCAAATTTAGTAGCTTCGGTAAACAAGGTATTTATTGTCTCCTCGGAAGGCTCTACTTCCCTGGCTAAAGTGGCAATTCTAACAACATCCTGCTTATCATCAATTTTAACCACATGGAATCCAAAATCGGTTTCCACCAATCCTATGGCCCCAACAGGGTTATTAAAGGTAAAATCGTTGAACGGAGCTACCATTACCCCTTCTTGGTTATATCCCAAATCCCCTCCTTGTGGGGCAGAAGGCCCGTCAGAATTATCACGTGCCAACTCTGTAAAAATAGCTGGTTTTGCTTTTGCTTCCCTCAATAACTCCTTAGCTCTTTTCTCGGCTTCTTCCTTGGTTCTAGTAACTTCAGGGTTAGCGCGCTGTGCGCCTTCGTAGGAAATTAAAATATGGCTGGATTTTACCGTACCGTTAGCCTTCCTGTCCATCATTTTGGAAACCTTAAAGAAATCTCCATCCCTGTAGGGACCGTATATGTCACCTATAGCCAACGTCATTAGGGTATCGGCAAATTTTGCAGGCAAATCCTTCTTGGCCTTGTATATGGTATCGTATTTTGTATCGGAATTCCTATCCAAAAACGCCATCATATCTTCTGTATTCCTAAATCCTTTAATAGTATCGTTGGCATCTTTTTGTGCATTGTACTCCACACGCTCTTCCAAAAGCTTGGTAATTTCCTCTTTTACGGCGTTCTCATCCTCCAGAGAGGCCTTTTCCTCAAAATAAACAAACTGAATATCCCTGGCCTTATCTTGTTTAAAGTCCTTTTCATGTTCTTCTATATAAGCAGCTATCTCCTTTTTGGTAACCGCTATAGAGGAATCAGGAATGGACGAAAATGGCACCCTTACATATTTTATATCCACCTTGTCATTGGCCAATTTATAATCTAACTCCCCTTCTTTTAAGGTAGAACCTATTCCTGCCCTAATAAGATTAAAATACCTTTGCTCCTTTGCATTTTGAATTATGGCTTGCTCATCTTGCAGCCATAGGTTATAACGAGAAGGGTTATTCTCTTTCCAATCGGCTACCGCTTCCCTAAATTTATTTTCATCAAAAACGCCATTGGCATTGTGAAATTCAGGATTTTGAACATAAGACGGGATAGTCTTGATATAGTTGATAATCTGATCCTGTTCTATCTCAATACCCAAATCTTCAAATTGCTGACTTAGTATAGTGTTCCTAACTTCCCTGTCCCAAACTTGGTTAACAAGTTGTATGGAAGAAGCACTAGGACCGGCCATTCTAGAATAGGCTTCCACATCCCTCCTAAATTGATCTATGGAAATTTCATCCCCATTAACCTCACCTACGGAAGAACCAACCTTTCCACCACCCAATTCATTGCTGCTGAACACACCGGAGATCACAAATGCGAACAATGCCAAACCAATGATTAAAATTAAAACGGTAGTTCGCTTCCTTATATTCTCTAAAATTGCCATTACGTAAACTGTTTAATATTATGCCGATAACTATCGGGTGGCGAAATTACCACTTTCTTTTTAAATAATAAAAACTAAAAAACACCAAAATAAACACTTAAACCCCTAATCCTTCTCCACTAACTCCAAGGAAACCAAATCTATTTTGTTGCTGGAAACCTCCAACACTTTAAAAAGATACCCATGAATCTTAATTTCCGAGTCCTGTTCAGGAATCTCTCCCGTTTCATTAATGATCAATCCGCCCAAGGTTTCGTATTCATCGCTCTCCGGTAATTCCAAACTGTACTGTTCATTTACATAGTCTACCTCCAATCTCCCCGAAAACTTAAAGGTATCCTCATCTATCTGTTCCTCATAAAGGTCCGTACTATCATGTTCATCTTCTATTTCCCCAAAAAGCACTTCCACTATATCCTCTACCGTCATCACTCCAGATGTGCCCCCATATTCGTCCAGCACCACGGCAATGCTCTTTCGTTTTTTGGTTAAAACATTAAGTATATCGTTGATGAGCATTGTCTCTGGCACAAATTCCACGGGCAGAAGTATGCTTTTTACCGTCTTAGGTTTTTTAAACAACTCATAGGAGTGTACATAACCTATGATATTATCTATGGTATCTTTAAATATCAATATTTTGGAATATCCGGTCTCCGTAAACAATTTTGCCAAATTCTTGGGCGTCTCGTGTAGTTCCACTGCCGCAATCTCCGTTCTGGGCACCATTACCTCACGTGCTTTAACAGCAGAAAACTCCAAGGCATTCTGAAAGATCTGTATTTCGGAATCCACCTCATCCTCTTTTTCTACGGCTTCCATCTGTTCTGTAATATAATCCCCAAGTTCTATTTTGCTAAATGCCAATTGCACATCGTCGCCATCGGTCTTAAAAATCACTTTGAGGATAAAATCGGAAATCCAGATAACAAAATCGGATATCACGGAAAACATCAGGTAGAAAAAATAAGCGGGCAGGGCCAACAACCTTAATAGCGTATTGCTATAAATTTGAAACAGCACCTTTGGCAAGAACTCGGCAGTAAGCAATATTACCAAGGTTGATATCACTGTTTGGAACACCAGATTAAAATCGGTCAGTAAAAGCCCCAAAAAACTATTGGGGGAAAACTGCATAGCTGCAAACCAGTGCATTAAAAGATCCCCCATAAACAAGCCATATACCACCAAGGCAATATTGTTCCCAATAAGCATGGTTGCGATAAACTTTGAAGGCCTTTTAGTGAGACGGGTAAGCACTTTGGGCATAAAACCATCTTGCTTCTTCTCTATTTCTATATGTATTTTATTAGCAGAAATAAAAGCTATTTCCATACCGGAAAAAAAGGCCGAAAACAGCAACGAAACAACGATGATTATGACAGGGGTTGCCTCCAAGATTAAGGTTTATCGTTTTTTTGACGTTCTTCAAACCGCTTTCTATAGGTTTTCTTAAAAACGAACATACCAATAGAAATTACTCCGAAGAACACAAACAAATAAGCGCGCTGCCTATCAATATTCCATTGTTCGTATACTTCAAAAATAGATACCACGGCCACTGCCAGGTATAGGTATTCTGTATATCTTAAGATCTTAATCATTCTCTATCTTCTTTTCTTTTATACTCATATAACCATAGGTCTTATTAGCGTTGAAAAAACTAAAATCCCTATTAAAATCCATTCCTTCCCCATCCATTATGGTTCCTTCCTCTGGATTGGTATACTTAAATTTTTGTTGGGTAAAAATCCATTCATTACTCCTATCCCAATACAATTGTGGGGCCTCCAGCTTTTTCCCATCACTGGATTCTATAACCACATTACCCTGCAAATCTACTAAATTAGTGCTGGAATATACAATCCCATAATCGGCCGTAATAGTACTTTTCTCCCCCTTCTCATTAAAAAACTCAATCATGAGTCCATTTGGAAAGGTACGGTGCGGGAAAAGCAAATTGTCAAAATCATTACTCAACGGACTCTTCAATACGGCCACCACATGCGAGGAGACCACCCCCTCATTTTTCGGCAGTTCATCTGTTTCCGTATAGGTAAGCACAAAATCTTCGGCTACCGCACTGGGAAACATTTTCTTTATGGCCTCATCCCCCACTCTCTTGTAATTATCCTCACAAGAAAAAAAAAGCATTGCCATAGTAAAAACTATGGCAATGCTCCTAAAATTATTTATACCTTTTATGTTCATCTTATAGGTTGGGCACTTTTACGCTACCGCCTACCCAACAAGAAAAGCTTATTGTTTTACCGGCCATACCGGAGTTAAAGATATCGGTCTTGGAAGGTGCCTTGGCCCTGTAACTGGCTGCAGCCTGATTGGCCCTACCTCTTAGGGAAGGATCTACCCGTCCTGCCTTGCTGGCCATATCCTCAGCCTTCCAATAAATAGCTCTCTTCTCAAACGGTGTACTCCCACATTGGTTGGCACTACCCGCATATAGACTGGCAATCAACAAATACGCCTTCCCATTGGATGGGTTTGCGTTAATGGCCTTTTGGGCATAATTTCTAGCCGTAGACTTACTAGACCTTCTGTAACTTGTAGCGATTTTATAAGCGATGTTGGATTTCTTTTTTGAATCGGTCTCCAACTCCAAGGCCTTGTTAAAATCCGCAATGGCTCCTTCCTTGTCCCCAGAATTGATCTTAAGGGTACCCCCATACATGTATGCACTGGCAGATGGCTCCAAAGCCAACTGGGCCTCGAATAATTTTTTAAACAATGGATCTTCGGTACATTCCTTACTAAACATTCTTCCTACAGCCCTCTTAACCCAAGTAATATCGTTCTTTTTGGCTTCAAAATTCTTTTCGTACAAAGGAATCAAGTTTTCACAATTGGCCAAAGCACCTAGTTTTCCATCGATACTTTCTGCAATTTTACCATATACCTCGGAATAGCTACTATAAGACTTCAATTGTTTTTTCTCCTTAGAGGTCAAAGTTCCGGCATCTTCCTTTGGTAAAAGCTTATTGATAACATCTGTAAGCTTTTCGTTCTCCTCTTCTATTTTTTCGGTAACGTTATCATAGTTAAGGAAAACTTCCTCAAGCTCTTTCTTACCCTCACTGTTAAGATCTACCAAACTGGAGAAGTAAAGATAAAGCGCTTTAGGGTTCTTAAAGTTCTTTTTATCCTCGGTAAACGCCTTATCCAATTGACTGTAGATTTCCTCGTCGGAAATCATTTTCTCATCATACTTAAGCAATACCTTGTCTATAATAGTCTCGGCAACATCTGTTTTGGCAGGAAAGTATTTTGCTCGGTTATCGTACAATTCCAACAAAGCATTGATATTTGCCGTTCTATCAGCACCTGTAGATTTTTCCAATTTATCTTTTAGTATACGTTCCCCGTACAATATATTGGCCCAGTTTAGGGTAGGACAATTATCGTATACCATTTTCCACGGGGTATAGGCGGCGTCATAATTCTTTACTTTAACGTGTTCCGTGTAAATGGAAAGATTGGTCATGCACTCCGGGTTCTGCGCTTGAGAATTCCCTAAAACTACAAATCCCATAACGGCAATCGCGGTGATGTAGAGTTTCTTTTTCATCTGTTTGTTTATTTTAAGGTGGTGAATGTAATAATTTTTACTTAATTAATTTTCCTTTTTGCGAACCATCTATCATTAAAAGACAGTCCCACATTGACTTTAAAATAACTTTCCTCTACCAAATCCCCATATTTTGTTCCTCTTTTACCAAGCTCAAAACCAAGGTTTATATTTGACAAAGTTCGTCCTAACGGTAAACCCATTCCAAAAGTTATGCCAAAATCATTTATTTCCTTACCATCTACCACCATTCCCGAATTGGAAACCTTGGCACCGGCCCTGTACACTACCCTTTGCATATAACTAGTAAAAGATGCGTAATCAGGAATATAATACCCACCAAGCCTAAAGGTGGCGGCATTCTCATATACCAAATTCTCGGCAGGACTAAGCTCATTTACAAAAGTACTGAGTTCCTGAAAACTATACTCGGCCCCAAGGAACCATTTTCTATCCTGTCCGTACCCCAATCCAAAAGTTGCCGTAGTAGGGATCTGCACTCCTGTCCTGGCCAAGCCTTGGGCTTCCAAATCCACCTCTATCACCTCAACATCCAAACCGTTGGAGGTAGAATACGACCCTATGGTTCTTTTATTTTCCGAAACCAAGTTTGCCTGGGTATTCACCACTACACTGGCAAACAATCTATGGCCCCCATTAAGCGATGGCGAATAGCTAGCGCCAAAATTAAAATCGAATCCCCTAATTCTGGATTCGATCTTATTGAAAGATCCCAACTGAACATTTTCAATAGCCTGAAAGCTATTGGTATTCTGATTTCCAAAATTGAAATTGGTAGTAACCCCTAAACTAAAATTCTTAAATAGCTCGTAACCCATGGATACATAGGCACGGTTTAGACCTCCTTCGCCTTCAAATGATTCTGAAACCACCCCTTGATCGGCGGTAGTTCGCTCCGATTGAAAATTGTACCCAACAGAAGAATAGGGAGTTATTCCAAATCCCATTCCCCAGCCTTTGCCCAAATTAAATCCCAACGACAAATAGTCCAAATTTGAAATGGAACTGCTTTCCTTGGAAACATTGCTTTCAAAGCTGTACTCTTTACGCGAAATCCCGGCCGTGTAGGTGGTATACCCTAGCTTACTATAGGCCGCCGGGTTAACTAAGTTAACGTGAATACTATCCGCATACACACTTAACCCACCCATCATCTGATTCTCCACAGTACTGGTAGCCTGTACATCCCCAACACCAAAATAAGAATAAGGGGAAGCAGCACTATTCTGAGCATACACGCCTACCGAAGTTACGCATAAAATTGCAATAATAAAATTTTTGATCATCTAGCGTTTGTTGTATTCTAACAAGTGATATAACCCCAATAGGAGAAATTTAGAATGCGCAAATATGGTATTTTTTAATCGTTTTGACAAAAATTGAGCATCACCACCTGTTAAAATAACTGTTAAATCGATGAATCTACTTTTATATTGTTCAATAATTCCGTCTATTTCGTTACATACTCCATTTACAACTCCGCTGTGCATACTGCTCTCTGTAGAATTCCCAATGAAGTCGATTATCGATTTTTTTTCCAATAATGGCAAAGCAGAGGTATGTTCGTGCATTGCCTTATAGCGCATGGCAATGCCAGGTGATATGGCACCACCCAAATATTCCCCGTAATCGTTTATGGCATCATAGGTAATACAAGTACCGGCATCAATGACCAAGGTATTTCCTTTTGGATTGTGATAAAATGCCGCGGTTGCCAGGGCTATACGGTCTACCCCAAGGGTATGGGGGGTTGCATAGGAGTTTTTAAAGGGCGTCTTGGAAGCATGACTTAGTACATGTACCTTACAAAAGACAGACAACATACATATTTCTTCCTGACTTATGGCTCCCACATTGGAAATAATAGCGCATTTAACGGCTAAATATTCCGAAAAAATTTCTTTTACGGTTTTTGTAAAATCGGCATTGGGAATTTTACGATAAAAAACTATGTTAGAATTATCGAAAACCGCCATTTTTATTAGGGTATTCCCCACATCGATGATTAGATTCATAGTACAAAGATCAAAAAATGTAAAAAAACTGTGACCTTTTTTTACATTTTTGTTTGGATATCATAAAATTGAATTTATATTTGCACCCGCTTACAGGCAATTGGTGCCTTAGCTCAGTTGGTAGAGCAATGGACTGAAAATCCATGTGTCCCTG
>CAXAVP010000066.1:0-17855 GCA_963972175.1 uncultured Arenibacter sp. | reverse complement strand
TGAATACAGAAAAGAAGGGTTGGTTTTCATTACGATTGCGCCAATGGGCATAGGGACCACTTTCGTCCCAGCCCGTTTTAGGTGCTTTAAATTGATAGTCTTCCTTATTATTGTTGGAGCAATAATACCCGTTCATTCGCAACAGTTCGCTGACCATCCGGGCTTGCGGTGGGGGTACTGCGCCGTATGAGGGCAAGCCGGTAACCTCGGTATACGAGGTGGTACGCATGTGGTTGGCACCCATACTGGAAGGGTACATCCCCATAATTAGGGCAGCCCTACTTGGAGCACACACTCCCGAAGTTGAATACAAGTTTGGAAATACTACTCCTTCAGCGGCCAAACGACTTAAATTAGGTGTTACAATAGTGGAATCACCAAAAGAGGGAATATAGGACCCCATATCTTCGGTCACCAACCACAATATATTCGGTCGCTCTGGTAATTGGATTGCGGTTGATATGGCAATTTCCTTTTCACTTTTCTTGGTACCAGTTTGGCAACCGACCAGCAGTATTCCTAGCAAGTAAATAATTACTGAAGGCCTGGTATCTGTGTTAAATAAATTCATTTTTTCTGCCAATTTTAAATTTATAGTTAATGGTTGTATTATGCATTATTGAAACCTCAATTCATGTCGCTGCTTTGTTTTTTCTTGTCCCTTTTTTTATAATTGGGCGGAAGATTTTTTACCAAAGGTTCAGGTACCCCGGTCCACACTTCCCATTGCGATAAGGTTACATCTAAAAGGGGCGACCATTCCTTTGATGTCTGTTTTTTGTTAGCGGCGTTAAGGATATTTTGGCCAAAAATCCTTAGGATGGCAAAGTCTATTTTAATTGCTGAAATTCTAGTAGAGGTTATTTTCCGCACAGCATAATATTTAATGGCTTTTAAGCTTAAATATTCGTTGACTAGGTTCTTGTGTCGTGGGAAAATCGGCTGGAATATCCTGTGTTACCTTACCTGATGTCGCCCATTCCGTACCCCTTAAAAAGGAAACGATAAACCCAACGTTTTCAAAAGAATCGGTATCGTGCCCCAATGCGTTGTGAAATATACGCCCCTTGCCGTAATTGATGGTCATGAGTACAGGTTCTTGGCGGTCTGTAGGGGCATTGTCACTTTGGTCCTTGCCAGTGGCCAATACTATCATATTTTTGGCCGGACCGCGTAATTTGGCATAACACTCATCTATACCCGTCATCCACACCTTGGGCATCCCCTTGGTTATGGGATGTTCGGTATTTTGAAGGGTTACCGGAAAATGGTGTCTGTCCCCATGGGCGCCGGCCGCTCCTTTCGAGGTGTCTACAACCTTATTGCCCAAGTTGTCAAAATAAACATAAGGGCCGTCTTTTTCTGTTCTGTCTCCCCAGCCCCCCAAGCCGATCATTTGGTTATAGGCTTTCCATTCAGGAAAGGAGTTATTGGCTGCGTGGACACTTACAAATCCGCCTCCATTTTGTATATAGGCTTCGAACGACTTTTGGGTTTCGCTTGGCCATGGGGCTGCCCTCCATCCGAAGTTGGAAACAACCACATCATATTTGCTAAAATCAGGATTAAAAGCCGGGTCGGTTTTGGGCTTTTCTAAAATTGCACTTTCCCCAGCTTTTGCGAGGGGCAAATACTCCTTCTCCCGTTCTGCCTTCCACAGATACTGGGTACGCTTAATATCCACTTCAAAGAGACCTGTTTCCTCAAGATATTGTTTCATCATAATGGTCGATTTTGGCCAAACAAGATGGTTGTTTTGACCGTCAACGATAAGCACTTTCATTTTGCTTTGTGCAGAAACGGAGAGTGACAATATGAGTAGGAGGTAAGTGAGATAAAATTTCATGATATTGTTGGTATTTGAAGGTTACAAGTTACTGATTGCTTATGGGGCTGTTGGGTTTTCAATAAAGTTCAACAATATTTATTTTACATTATTTACGGTAATCGATAATCGAGATTTGAACCTGCCTGCCGCAGACAGGCCTGCCTTTGTCGGCAGACAGGTGCTCCGGCGCTTGCCCGCCCGTTCCGTTCAGGTGGGCGTCGAAATCTAAAATAAGCGTTCCTTCAATGCTTCGCGGGCCTGCCTTTGTCGGCAGACAGGCCTGCCTATGTCGGTCAGGCAGGCCTGCCCCGAGGTGTTTTATGGAGCCCAAATTAAGTCCGCCATTTGTTCCATTAATAATAAATATGGATAGGTCAATGCCCTCTGCTCGAAAAGCAGATCCATATTTGGCAAAATGAACCTAAATATATAATCCTAAGTTAAACCTCATTTGTTCTTTGTAATTTCTGATCGAATTCTAGTTTCAATTTACTTAAAAAGAATTGATTACCAATTTAATTTCATGCTTACCAGGCTCCAATCTTACAGAACCAAAGGCCCATGCCACTTTCTTACCGTTGTGTATTAGTTCTTTTCCGGCAGCATTTGCCAATTCAAATTCGGCCACCATATTGGCGGGGATTTCAATGGTGTATAATTGCTGGCGGGAACTTACATTTTTATAATCAGCTTTTATGGGTCCTTTAATGGTAGGGACTTCAATACTGCTATTCTTTAAATTACCCATTTGAGGTTTTATAGTGGCAATGCCAAAACCGGGCGTTTTGGGCTGAATCCCCCATAAACCACGGGGAATGGCATTGGCCGGTACCGCCCCCCATGCGTGGTTCCAATCCAGGTTATTCTTATACTTCAAACCCCAAGCTTCCAAGGTGATGGTAGAACCAATTCGGATCATATTGTACCAACTTCTGTCACTGGTATCGGTCAATAGGTCCAAGGCATAATCTTCTGCTCCGGCATTGTAAAGGCCATCCATTAAATATTGGGAACCATATACGCTGCAGGCCATCCCTCTCGACTTAACAAAATCTACTACGGAGTTTATGTGTTCTTCTGGGACCATATTGAAGGCCAAGGGCATCATATTGGCATGTAGGGAAGCATGGTCCGTTCCAATTCCATCAATGTAAATGCCTCGTTCTTTATCAAACATTTTTTCGTTAAACGCCTTCTTGGCTTTTATAGCTCTTATTTTATAATCCAGTGCTTCCTGTGTCTTGCCCAAAACCTTGGCAAATTCTGCCATGATCTTCATGTTTTGATAATAAAAAGCGTTAACTACAGTATTATAGTCCTTAAAGACATATCCGTCCCGTTCTCCTTTGTTGTTAGGGTCCCCGCCCCAGCCTGCAGAAGGCCAATCTACTATATCCCTGAAGGTTTCCTTCATGTTTTTAGGAAAACCCAGATTGGCCATAAGCTCAGGGGTCATTTTTTTGGAGGTAATCAATCCATCTTCATTTGCAAGCTCATAAAGGGTTTTGTATTTTAATTGATCGTAATATTTTTTTATAAGTTCCGTATTGCCGGTATACATATAATCGGCATAGAACATTAGCGCTACATGCTGCTGCCATTCGGTAGGCCATGTAGGGTGTTCCATAAAATATTCTATAGTCTGTCTAGCAATGGCATATTCACGGTCGGTGGTATAATGGCTCAATTGGTTCAAATAGGCATCGGCCTCATAGGGAATTCGTTCCCGGTCCCCATCAACATATAGTCCGTTGAATGTAGTGGCTTTTATGGAATACTTACAAAGATCCCAAATTTGATTCAAAATATCATTGGAACTGCTAAAACTACTGGCATCATCTTCCCAATAACTGTGATGGGCCAATTGGGTAAAATCTTCTGAGGTCAATGGTTCTTGTGCTCCTTCTATTTCGGCGTATCTAAAAGGCATCAATACTGGAAATCCTTCCGGTAATGGCAATGCCTTGCCTGGTAGTGTATTACGTTTGTTAGGTTTAATTTGAAGTTGGTATTGGGTCTGATTAGGTGTCACCGGTACTTCAATTTCTTGATACCTGATATGGCTCTTTTCAAAGGGTTTCCTATTGATGTTCTCACCATCCAGTTGTTCGCCTATGCGAACAGTAAGCGTATGTGCGGTTTTGGCATTATAGGTGAAATCAATGGTGGCGAAGGCTGCCTTACCAAAGTCCATAAAATAACTATCACCCCTTTTTTGGAATTGGACCGGCTTTATTTTATCTACTTGAAAACTATTGGGTGTTGTTATGGTTGCTTTGGGGCTGCCCATTGTGAAAGCCTGGGATTTGGAATATCTGGATAAACGATTGTCCTGGTCCCAAATGCGCACTTTCCAATAGTAGGTTTCACCACTTTTTAACTGGGTTCCCCCGTGTTCTATTTCAGTGGAGGCATTGGATCTTATTTGCCCACTGTTCCAAACATCTCCTATGTTGTTATCTATTTTTTCCTTAGTGGAAGCAACCAGTAGTTGAAAGGCCGATTGGGTAACAGCGCCATCCGGTACCACCCAACCGTATTCCGGCTTGGGATCAATAATGGTTACCCCGGCCGTGTTTCTAATCCATTCAACAATTAAGTTTGAGGGGCCTTTGGAATAATCGTCCGAAAGTTCAAGTATAAGGCTATTCGTCTTATTTCGAAACGATTGTAGCTTATCCTTATATTTTGGATCTTTTGCCAAATTATTGGTTTCCTTGGGATCGTTCTTAAGATTGTAAAGTTCTTCATAGGACTGGTCATTAACGTAACGAAAGTATTTCCAATCTTTGGTACGTACCCCTTCACTAGGCGGAATATTTTCAAATTCCCAGATATGCTCTATCAAAATAGTATCCCGCTCAAAATCGGTTTTGGGATTTTCAATGATGGGCATAAGGCTTTTGCCTTGCCATGCTTTGGGTTGTTCTATTCCTGCCAAATCTAAAATGGTGGACGGAACATCAATGTTCAATGCCATGGCATCGTTGTCCTTCTGCTTTTTTAAACGCGGGTCCAGCACAATTAACGGCACCCTAATGGAATTATCATAGAGTAACCATTTGCCGGCCAATTGACGCTCTCCCAAGAAATAGCCATTATCGCCCATCAAAATGATCACGGTGTTCTTATCAAGTCCTTTTTTCTTTAGCTCCTCCCTTATCTTTGCAATTTCCCGATCTATTCCTGAAATCATCCTATAATAGCCTTTTACGCTATGTTGGTATTTTTCGGGAGTGTCATACCGCCATGTCCAGCGCAAACGGTTAAAGCCATCACGGACAAATTGTGGTTGGGCCTCAAAATATTTGTCTTCCCCTAGCTCCGGTCCGGGCATATCCATGTTCTGAAGCATTCTATCGGATTCAGCTTGCCAAAAGTATTGGTCTTTGGCAGAATCATGGGCATGGGGAGCACTAAAGCTCAATGAGAGGCAGAATGGAGTGTCGGTTGTGGCATCGGCAATAAAATCTATGGCTTTCTGACCGGTATAACGGGTTAGGTGCACCGTGTCCTTCCCAAGGGTTTTGTAGTAATACCCACGTTTATCATTATACCTATTGTTGCGATCATAAGATTCAAACTTATCAAATTGCTTATCCAGTCCATCATATCTAACTCCATATTTTCCATAAAAGCCCGTAACATAGCCATTTTTCTTTAGAAGGGTAGGGTAGGAGTTGGCCATATAGGAATCCCTAATATTTCCAGTTTGAAAATTGTAATTATGGGTGCGTTCGTAAAGCCCGGTCAGTATACTTGCCCTACTGGCAGCACAGATGGGGGTGGTTACAATGGCATTTTTAAAATAGGTGCCTTCTTTGGCCAGTTTGTCCATTTCAGGAGTGGAAATGAGTTTGTTCCCGGCATAGCCGAGGGCATCAAACCGCTGATCATCGGTCAAAATAAAGATGATGTTAGGCTTTTTTTGAGTCTGTTCCTTAGGCGCATTTTGTGCCTTTACAGAAATGGTGCATACGCAAAATAGGAATACAACTATAGTTCTTATTTTCATCTAATGGTGTTTTGTTTTAATGGACAGTTTTACTTGGTTCAACAATTCTACGAAAATCAATCAATATTCGGCAGGTCTTCTGCTTTGCCAAATAGGTGTTTTTCAAATAATTGGAAAACCCTTGTTTTAATATAAAAAAATAAAGTATCCTTTGGGCAAAAATAGACCTCTTCAAACTTAGGCTTTCTGTCTACATTACCTATCCTGTGCTGTCCTGATAAATGGTTGTTTGAATCTGAATTAATGGTCCAATGCTAAAACCAACGGGATAGACCAATGACCTAATTATCTATGTAGAATTGGAATTGTTATTGGCTAATAGGACTGGGAAGTATATCATTTCATAATAATGAGTTGGTTTAGGCTTTGTTTTTTATAGCCTTAAGTATATTGATTATCTCAGAAGGGGCCATTCTTTGTGTGTAATCCGGTTCCACATGTCCTGCTTCAATTGTTTGATGCTTATTGATTATGAAAGTGGCAGGGACGGGTAATGTTTTTAAGCCTTCACCGTTCAATAGGGTTAAATCACGTCGATTGTGATAATCCGGCCCAGGATCAAATTGAAGATTATAGGCCTGTATCACTTTTTGGTCGGCATCGCTAAGTACTTCGTATTCAAGTTCATTTTTTTGTACTGCTGTCAGGGCATCATCGGGCTTTTGAGGGCTTATGGCCACTAAGGTAGCTCCCAAGGACTTTATTTCAGGTAAATGCTTCTGTATTTCCCTAAGGTCTAAATTGCAGATAGGACACCATTCACCACGGTAGAATTTTATGATTACCACCCCCGTTTTTATAAGGTCGGTGAGTGTAATAATTTGATCATTTGCATTGGGTAGCTTAAAATCTGGTGCCGTATCCCCTGGTGCCAGTCCTTTTACTTGGGAGGCATTGGCGATGACCAACTTCTGAAAATCTTGTAAATTACTCATAGTAATTATTTTGTGGAATGAATTATTAGTTAAGACAATGGCTCCGTTATAGGGTCCAGGTTAGCGGGTAGCCATCCTAGAGCGAACCCCATTCAACAGAGAATTCCCTTGTTACTTTACCTCTACCAACATTGGATTTTTTAAACGAAGGGCGAAATCTTTTACATAGTCCTCCCATGCTGCTTTAGTTGCAAACTGTCCACTTTTCTTCCATCCAAAACCAGCATAGTAGGTTACCTTATTGTCTCTTTTTTTGATGTGGGCAAACAAATTACTTTCATCTTTTTTATCGGTTAAATAGTGTTCATGGCCAACCAGTCCATTTTCAGGAACCACAATGGCAGTACCCAGTTCTGAGTCTTCGTGGGGTTCCCAATAGCTTAGCCATCCCATTTTTTCATCAACCCCAATTTCACCGTCCTTTTCATGTAGGGTCAGGCCGGCTGATATGGTATCGGTTCCTCTTAGGGTAATTTCAAATCTGGAAAGGTTACTGCCATAATCCAAGGAAATCCTCTTTTCTTCAGATATGGTATTCCCCGCCGCATCCCAATTGGCATAGGTTAACACAAAGCTGGTTCGTATGGGGCCTGTACATAAAGTTTTCCATGAGGTAAAGTTTTTGGAAAAATAATAGGTGGTGTCTACCTTTTTGGCAATTCCCCCAACACCACGGCTACTTCCTACATGAAAATTATCCAAGCCTTCTCCTGTATCCTTGTGATAGCTCCCATCGGTTTCCAACTCTTTCTTATACCATTTATTGATAATGGGATAATCTACCCGTTTTAACCAAGCATCTATGCCACTGGAGAGTGTGCCTCCTTTAATACCTTCTTCAACCATTTTTTGGGCCGTAGGTCCATAGGTCCGAAAAGCGACCCGATTATTTTCCCAGGCATAATCATCCGTACGTTCCGGTACAAAGCGTGAGTAACAGGCCGGGATACTGTCTACTTCTTGGGGGGCATTGGTATTGGTAGTAGTTACCTCAAACAACTTCTCTCCATTGGCAGGTATCTTTGGTTGGAACAGCAGAGCATCTGGGTTTCCGTCGCCATCCGAATCTATTAGCTGTGATACTACCCTTTCCTTTGTCTCTGCATCCTTTAAAACTATATGCCTCTTGGGCTTAACTAGTTCTAGTAAAGACAAATCAACAGAAACCGTTTCATGTTCACGATCTGTGGCCATAGAATTACTAACTAGGATCTGCTTTGATTCCGATACCTTTTGTCCACAGGACAGAAGTAAAATGGGTATACCAATAAGTAATAAGAAGTTGTTTTTTTTCATAGTCCAGTCGTATTAATTTATATTATGTTTCTTGGTTGTTTATTATGTTGTTCTGACCATAGAATTTAAGCATATATACAAATCTACCTATATTCATGATTGCGAAATTTATTTCTTGGTCCGGACAAAGGCTAAGATACAGTACAGGTACTTATTTATAAATGTATGCGCTGTGTTTTGTTTTCTTATTATTAAAATGCTTTCATTGTAATTTATAAAAATTAGATGCTCATGCCCCTTATCAATTAGGTGGTGTCTACTTTTATATCTGGTCTTTATTTAATCGATTACATAATTTAAAAATGTGGATGTTGTCCACTTAATGTTATTATTTAGTTTTTGCGCCGGTTATATTTAATTCTGATGCCTCATAAGACAAATGTCCTGTAGACCCTTTACCAAGAATTTTGTGGTGCTTTCTGGGCAGTTCGGCTCTATGTTTTAGAATTGTGGTCTTGTAAAGGGGATTGTTTATTTCATTGTACCATTCGTGGGGGTCTGTTTGGTGGTCATAAAACTCTTCTGTTCCATCCTTGTACTGTATATAGCGATATCGTTCTGAAACGATGGCATAATTTCCGGGACCAAAACTTGTTCTGGCATAATGAGGCCAGTTAAAATCGTTGTTGTGCAACAGGGGTTTCAGGGAATTCCCCTCATGTTTGGGGTCAGGGGTCAGATTGCTTAATTCCAGTAAGGTTGGATAGATGTCCAGAAGTTGAACTGGTTTATGGCAGACGCCTCCTTTGGAAATGCCAGGTCCTGCAATTATTAAAGGAACTCGGGTTCCATCTCTCCAAAGACTGCGTTTGGCAAAGCGCTCCTTTTCCCCTAAGTGAAAACCATGGTCGCTGAACAGTACAATATAGGTGTTCTCCGCATATTCTCCTGCCTCCAGTGCATCCAAAACCCTACCAATTTGTTGGTCTACAAAACTAACACCGGCCAAATAAGACTGTACCAGAGGTTTCCATTCTTCATTTTTCATTACCCATTCATGAGTAGGGGCTACGTGTTTTAAGCGTGTAATGTCCATAGCGTATTGGGAAACATCCCCTAGATCGTTGGCTATAGTTTTTGGTAGCTCAATGGTCTCCAAGGGATACATATTAAACCATTTCTGTGGTACAATTTGTGGGACATGTGGGCGATAAAAGCCAACGCCCATCCAAAAGGGGGCTTTTCCTGGTTCGGTCAGTTTTTTTTCTGCCCAACCGGCTATTTTATAATCCGGCATTAGTTCATCATGTTCCGGATATGCTCCCCAATCCCAAAGTGGATGTCCGGGAAAGGAGCTTATTTTTTTATTGGGAAGGGGGCCAAATCCTCCAAACTGACCTGCATAATTGGGAATATGGGTTTCATTTATTCCTTTTCCATTATGAAATAGCTTGCCAGCTGCCGAGACATGGTATCCCTCCTGTTCAAAGCGTTTAGGCATTACCATATTCTTCATGGCAACCTTGGAGTCCGTTATATCCGGATTTAAAAAATAAATTCCGGTGGAGCTAGGGTATAAAGAAGTCATTAGACTGGCACGACTAGGGTTGCACACGGGAGCTTGGCAATGTGCATTGGTAAACAGAACGCCACCTCTGGCCAAACGGTCTATATTTGGTGTTTTGGCCTGGGGATGACCGTTCAATACACCTACCCAATCGTTGAGGTCGTCTACCGCTATCAATAGGATGTTTGGTTTTTTTGCTGTATGGGTCTTCTCCCGCTTTTGGATATCATTGTATGCCAATAAGCCTCCTAAAAGGATCGTTGAGGAAATAAAAGCTATTTTTATTTTTAATGATAAACCCATACGCTGCAATTGGATGTGGATTTTTGGTGAATTTAAAGAATTTTTCTGGCTTAACTAAATAGTAGCTTGAGCATCATGTATTTATCTTTGTTCGGTATCCAATAAATTGGTGATTTAAATTATAAGCAACATAGTAAAATAATTTTCTGTACACCTCATTTGGATACTGGACTGTATTTTGTAAATAAAAGGTTGCCAATGTCCATAAACAGGGTATTCTTCCATGCCTGTTCTAAAGGGAGTTTCTATCAATGAAACTAAAGGGGTTTTTGATCTTGCCTTTTTTCTTTTCTTTGATCATTCGTGCTACGGTTTCCCCCATAACCTTAAAATCGGTAGAAATACAGGTTATGCCCAATAGTTCTTTTAAAGGGGTGTCGTTATAGGATATTATACCGATATCCGTACCTTTTTCAAATTCCTGGTCCCGGATCTGCTTTACCAAGTTAACCAGATCCGATTCACTGATGGTTATAAACAGATCGCCCTTTTTTAGGATGATGTCATCATAAATTTCATCCAAAACTTCAAAGTCCAGGTTGTGCTCTACACAAAATTTCCGAAATCCGTGCAGGATTCTTTTTGGGTATGGATAGATTGATTTTTCGGGATAGACCATAATCAATTTCTCATATTTTGTGATTTTTTCAAGTCCCTGGTTTAGGGCATTGTAAATATCACTTTCAAAGTCCTGGTAAATCTCAATAAAAGCCTCATCCACTTCGGCAATGGGATTGTCCATAATAATCAATTTGTCCTTAGGGATACTTTTTATGGCAGTGACCACTTTTTCAGTGAAACTGATGTGATTCAACTTTTCGGTCTTAAAATGCGGCATGATAATATAGTAGTCGTACGCGCCTTTGTTCTTTTCCAGAAGATTTAGAAAAAGCTCTTCCTCACAGTGGTATATATGAACGTCCGTATGGGCCGTTCCCCCAATGCTATTTATGAACGAATTGTATATCCGCATCTTATAGGAGCTCAATTTGTTGATCAAGAATAGGATATTTACTTTGGATATTAACTGAGTACGGGCAATATAATATCCCTTGCCCCTGATGGACAAAATTACTTTTCGTTCCTTTAAGATATTATAGGCCTTTTCCACCGTGTCCCTCGATAAAAGGTATTCTTCGCTAAAGGTATTTATAGACGGAATCTTATCATCCATTTTTAGATTCCCGATGGAGATATTATGAATTATTTCATCTACGATCTGTTGGTATTTTGGAATCCTGGAATCCTCATCTATTTTGATAAAGTTAAATATATCCATTGGCTTATGTATTTGGTCTTTCCGATTATAATTGACAACGGGAAAATAATGTGGCCATATCGGTTATGTTGGTATATGGCCAAAAGTAATTTTTTTTTTTTAATGTACGTTGCGGTACAGTACAGGATAGAGAGAATAAAGGTATAAATTACATTTGCTAAAAATAGATATTCTTTGAGATGAAAAATACAACACCACAATTTAATTATGTAGACTACCTATGGGACGATAACAAAGCAAAGGCTCTTGAGGATGACCAGGTTAAGCTTTTCCTTTATAGGTCCAATATCTTAGGTGCCGATTTACGAATCACCAATTACGGTGGTGGAAATACCAGTTGCAAGACTATAGAAAAGGATCCATTGACCAATGAGGAGGTGGAAGTGATGTGGATCAAAGGTTCCGGAGGGGATATAGGTACTTTGACCAAGGCGGGAATTGCCGGACTGTATACGGATAGGCTAAGAAACCTTAAAAACGTATATGGAGGCTTGTCCGATGAGGACCGTATGGTGGGACTTTTTAATCACTGTATCTACGACCTTGATAGCAAGGCTCCTTCCATAGATACGCCCCTGCATGGATTACTGCCCTTTAAACATATAGACCATTTACATCCAGATGCGCTGATAGCGGTAGCTGCTGCCAAGGATAGTGAAAAGGTGACCAAAGAAATTTGGGGAGATACCATGGGCTGGGTACCCTGGCAACGTCCGGGATTTGATCTGGGACTTCAGCTCGAAAAATGCCTGAACGACAACCCTGGGATACGTGGCATCGTATTGGGCAGTCATGGCCTTTTTACATGGGGGGATACGTCCTATGAATGTTATATGAACAGCTTGGAGGTCATAGAAATGGCATCGGCCTATATTGCAAAGAAAATTATAGAGAAGGGCAGTGTTTTTGGAGGTCAAAAAGTGCAATCGTTGCCAAAAGAGGTTAGGTTGGACAAGGCATCCCAATTAATGCCCTTGTTAAGGGGACTCTGTTCTTCGGAAAATAGGATGATAGGGCATTTTACCGATAGCGATGTGGTCCTGGAATATATAAATAGCAATGACCTGTCGCGCTTGGCGCCTATGGGGACTTCATGTCCGGATCATTTCTTGAGGACTAAGATCCAGCCATTGGTATTGGAAATTGACCCTAATGGGGACTTGGGCAACACCAAGTCTGTGTTGGAACAATTAGAGCCGGCCTTTGAGGCATATAGGCAAGAGTACAAGGATTATTACGAGACTTGTAAACGTGACAATAGTCCGGCAATGCGAGATCCCAACCCCGTGATTATCATCTTGCCAGGTGTAGGGATGTTCAGTTTTGCAAAGAACAAACAGACTACGAGGGTTGCCAGTGAATTTTATGTCAATGCCATCAACGTAATGAGGGGTGCAGAGGCTATTACCGAGTATACCTCACTGCCTAGACAGGAGGCTTTTGATATAGAATATTGGTTGTTGGAAGAGGCTAAATTACAACGTATGCTAAAGGAGAAACCCTTATCCAGAAAGGTAGCCTTGGTGACCGGCGCAGGAGGAGGTATAGGGAAGGCCATTGCAGATAAATTGGCTAGCGAAGGTGCTAATGTGGTATTGACCGATATTGCTGAAGATAGGTTGCAGGAGGCCTTGGATACCTATCCCAGGGATACTGCCAGCTATGCCGTATGTGATGTTACCAAGGCCGAATCCATAGCAACGGCCTATAAAAAGGCCTGCCTGGAATTTGGGGGAGTGGATATAGTGGTACACAGTGCAGGCTTGGCAATATCCAAACCTTTGGAAGAAACCAGTGGAAAGGATTGGGACATTTTGCAGAATGTATTGGTAAAAGGCCAATTTGAGCTGGCCAAACAAGCAGTGGCCATTATGCGTTCCCAAGGACAGGGGGGCGACTTTATCAGTATAGCCAGTAAGAATGGTTTGGTTTCCGGCCCCAATAATGTAGGCTATGGTACCGCTAAGGCTGCACAACAGCATATGGCGCGACTATTGGCCGCAGAATTGGGCGGGGATAAGATCCGTGTCAATACAGTGAATCCCGATGGTGTTATCGTGGGCAGTAAGATATGGGAAGGCGACTGGGCCGAAGGCCGGGCAAAGGCTTATGGGATTACAGTGGATGAACTTCCTGCACATTATGCAAAGCGTAACCTTCTTAATGAGATCATATATCCAGAGGATATTGCCAATGGAGTCTTTGCCTGCGTTGGTATCCTGGACAAGACCACAGGAAACATAATAAATGTTGATGGCGGAATGGCCAATGCATTTGTAAGATAGTTAGTTTAGTTAGTTTTTTGGATAATATGCACAGGTTGTAGTGAGGTCTGTGCTATATTTCCTATGTAAAAAAAACAGCCCATAAAATTGGCTAGGACAAATTTAAATTTACTTGCCGACAGAAATTGAAGATTCAACCATCCTGATGAATTAGGACAATGGGCAACCAATGTAATTTTACAGAAGGCACTTTGCGGTTGGATCTACACGAAAATTTTTTACTAAGTTCAATTTCAGCTTAATACAAAACTTTAGAAGAGATGAAAATAGAAAAAGAGCAGATACTTACGGACAATGAGAAGGGATTTGGGGTACACGGGGAAAATTTTGATTTTCTGGCCAACTCCCTAGATAGGCAAGGGGTAGACGTACATAAAGTAATCAAGGACCTTTCCGATTTTCAGGTGGCTATTCCCAGTTGGGCGTTAGGTGCCGGAGGCACTAGGTTTGGAAGGTTTTCCTTTTATGGTGAGCCTGCCAACTTGGAGCAAAAAATAGGCGATGTGGGGATACTGCATGCCCTTACACAAACCGCTGGGGCAATTTCATTGCACATTCCATGGGATATCCCGGAGGATTATAAGGCGATCAAGGAATTGGCATCTGCCAACGGACTTGTTTTTGATGCAGTAAACTCCAATACCTTCCAAGATCAGAAAGATGCCAAAGAAAGTTACAAATATGGCTCGCTTAGCAATACCAGTAAGGCTGTAAGGGATCAGGCAATAGCCCATAACAAGGAGGTTATAAGCATCGGGGAGAAACTGGGTTCCAGGAGTTTAACAGTCTGGTTGGCCGATGGTTCCAATTTTCCCGGACAGCAAAATTTTCAAAGCGCTCTGCAGCATACCCAAGAAAGTCTGCAGGAAATCTATGCCACCTTACCGGAGGATTGGAAGTTGTTTATAGAGTATAAGCCGTACGAGCCTAATTTTTACAGTACGGTAATCCAGGATTGGGGCACTTCATTTATGTTGGCGAATGCCTGTGGGGAAAAGGCCTATACCCTAGTAGATCTAGGTCACCATTTGCCCAATACCAATATAGAGCAGATTGTATCAACCTTGATGCTAAAAGGTAAATTGGGAGGTTTCCATTTTAATGATAGTAAATATGGGGACGACGATAGTACAGTGGGCAGTGTAAAGCCATATTCCCTGTTTTTAATTTTCAACGAGCTGGTCTATGGTATGAACAACAATCCGCAGAATCCATACCCAGCCTGGATGATAGATGCCAGTCATAATATTAAGGACCCATTGGAGGACCTTATACAATCCTTGGAAGCGATACAGGAGGCTTATGCCAAAGCATTGTTGGTAGATAGGGAGCAATTGAAATTGGCCCAGGAACAGCATGATGTGGTACTGTGCCAAGAGATTTTGCAGCAGGCCTACCGTACCGATGTAAGGCCCTTGTTGGAAAGGGCGAGATTGAACGTTGGGGGTGCTCTGGATCCCATTAAAGCCTATAGGTCACTAAGGGTACGTGAAAACCTGATAAATGCCAGGGGAAAGCATAGCATAGCATCAGGACTATAAAACCACCAAATGAAAGAAAAAGTAACCGCTGTATTCGACATAGGAAAGACCAATAAAAAATTCTTTTTATTTGATAAGGATTTTCAGGAAGTGTATCGGGAGTACATAAGATTCGATCCTATTGAGGATGAAGATTGCCACCCTACCGAAGACCTGGTACGTTTAAAAAACTGGTTGAAAGAAGTATTTGATAGGATTTTGGATGACAAGCAATACGATATTGTATCCATAAATTTTTCTACCTATGGCGCCAGCCTTGTACATTTGGATGAAAATGGCGAAGTGCTTACCCCACTTTATAATTATACGAAACCGCTGCCCCAGGAGATAATCAATTCCTTTTATGATAAATATGGACCTGAAGTGGATTTTGCGGCGGCAACAGGTTCCCCTAGTGCAGGGATGCTCAATTCCGGGATGCAGTTGTATTGGCTTAAGTATGCCAAGCCAGAGGTATTCCAGAAAATTAAATACTCCTTGCATCTGCCGCAATATATCAGCTATATCTTTACCGGTATTCCGGTGAGCGAACATACCAGTATAGGGTGCCATACCGCACTCTGGGATTATGAAAAAAAGGACTATCACGAATGGGTATACCAGGAGGGAATTTATAAAAAACTGCCGGTAATCGTTTCTACCGAGACCAGTTTTAATATGAACTATAACGGCAAGCGTATCAATATAGGAGCAGGGATACATGACAGCTCGGCGGCTTTGCTGCCTTATATTAGGAGCGTACGAAAAAAGTTTATTCTAGTTTCTACAGGCACCTGGAGTATTACCCTTAATCCATTCTCGGAGCAAGACCTGACCAAAGCCGATATTGCAAAGAACTGTATCAATTATATGCGTATCAACGGCAAGGCCGTGAAGGCTTCGCGTCTTTTCTTGGGCAATGAATATAAGGAACAAGTGAAAGTGCTATCCCAACATTTTAAAGTGCCGGAGGACTATCATAAGACAATCGGTTTTGATCACGACATATATTGTGAGATCGTCAAGGATTTTGAGTATATGTACAGTTGGATTGGGATTGAAGATAAAAATATGCCCGCTACCACCAGAATTCCATATAATAAATTTGAACATGCCTATCATCAATTAATGGTAGAGTTGGTGTTATTGCAGGTAGATTGCATAAAAATGGTAAGTGGGAACGATGTTATAGAGAAGCTATATATTGATGGGGGCTTTTCAGATAATGAGGTGTACATTCAATTGTTGTCCCATTACCTGAGAAATATGAGTTTAAGTACCACGGATTCGTCCCTGGGGTCCGCTCTTGGGGCGGCCCTCTGTATTTCCGATACAAAACTGAATTCCAAGTTTCTTAAAAAGAACTATGCCCTCAAGAAGCACGTGCCTTTAATTATACAATAATTAGATGCACTAAGTAATTATTATTGTGTCTAGTTATAAACCATAAGAACATAAGTGACAATTGAATATTTAACCGATCATTTTTAACCAAGAATAATAGCCAACCAATATGAGCCAATACAATATAGAGGAAGAAATAGAGGAAATAGCCGGAGGCGAATTTGAGCGTGTTCCGGTGCCCCAGTCCAAACTAAAAAGCTGGAAGAGTTTTTTGGGAATGTACGCAGGGGAGCATGCCGCAGGGACCGAGTTTGTTATAGGTCCCTTGTTTTTAACAACAGGCGTAAGCGCCTTTGATCTTATTGTTGGCCTCTTGCTTGGAAACTTATTGGCCGTACTCAGCTGGCGGTTCTTAACCGCGGAAATAGCGGTGAAATACAGGCTGACGTTGTACTACCAATTGGAAAAGATCTGTGGAAAAAATCTGGTTACGGGCTATAATTTGGCCAATGGGGTACTATTCTGTTTTTTGGCCGGATCCATGATTACCGTTTCGGCCACGGCAGTGGGGATTCCCTTTAATATGGAAATGCCCAAGCTCACCGATACTATGCCCAATGGCATGACCTGGGTGATCATTGTTTTGATCCTTGGTGCGGTTATTTCTTTGATAGCCTCCAAAGGATATGAAACGGTGTCCAAGGCGGCCAACTGGATGTCGCCCATAATAGTATTGGCCTTTGTGGCCTGTGGTATTGTAGCCTTAAATCAATTGGGTGTTGGTAGCCTGTCCGAATTCTGGGATATTTGGGGCGAAGGTTCCGAGCCATTCCCAGGGCAGATCAAGTATACGTTTTGGCACGTGGTTATTTGGTCATGGTTTGCCAATGCCGCCATGCACGTGGGCATGTCCGATTTATCGGTATTTCGTTTTTCAAAAAAGGCAAGTAGTGGTTGGACTACGGCAGCGGGAATGTATGTGGGCCATTATATGGCCTGGATAGCGGCAGCTTTGTTGTATGCTGTTTATCTGAAATCACCGGAAGCCCAGACCTTCCTCTCCAATGGGGAAGCACCCACCGTAGCACCGGGTCCCTTGGCCCATAACGCTATAGGTATTTTTGGGATCCTCGCCGTGGTCTTGGCAGGTTGGACAACTGCCAATCCAACCATATACAGGGCCGGTCTGGCGTTTCAGGCCATAGTGCCTAAATTATCTACATTTTGGGTTACCATAATTGCAGGGGCCTTGGCAACTATTGCCGGGCTATTCCCTGCTTTCGCCATGAAATTGTTAGGTTTTGTTGCCTTGTACGGATTTATCCTTGCCCCCTTTGGAGCCATTATAGTATTTGAGCATTTATTTCATAAACAGGCAGGAATCATAAAAAATTATGCCGAAGTGGCCAACCTAAAGTTCAACAAGGCCGTGTTTTTTGCTTGGGCCATTAGTTTTGGTATATTTTATTTCATATCCGTTCAGTTCAATGTATTTTTATCGTTTGTTACCTTACCGGCATGGTTGCTTTGCGGGGTACTCTTT
>CAXAVP010000065.1:0-17933 GCA_963972175.1 uncultured Arenibacter sp. | reverse complement strand
CATAAGAAAGCGCATACCAGCTAACTTGGGAATAGACTACACCTTATTGTCCTCTACCCATACCCATGAAAGCAATGACTTGGTGGGTATTTGGGGCGAAAACATGTTTAAGTCGGGCGTAAATCCCGACATGATGGAATACGTGAAATCGCAAACCGTGGCCGCCATTACAGAAGCTGTACAAAATTTACGTCCTGCAAAATTGGTTTTTGCCGAAGACCTTTCCGGAGAAGACGCCAAGCTTATAAAGGACACTCGCAAACCCATTGTAAAAGCTATAGGCATACATCTTATGCAGGTGTTGGATGCTGAAAAAAACACTACCCTGGGAACCATCATAAATTGGGCCAACCACCCAGAGACCCTTTGGTCACAAAACTTATTGATTAGCTCGGATTTCCCCCACTATATAAGGGAGGGCATAGAGAAAGGAGTCTTTAAGGGAGAAGAACAAATCCACGAAGGTCTTGGCGGTGTGGCGATATATTTTTCAGGAGCCATTGGGGGACTAATGGCCCCTCATCCTTCCTTACCCATCCCTGACCCCTTCACCGAAGAAGAATATCTAGAACCTACTTTTAAAAAGACCAAGGCATTGGGCGATCAAATTGCCATAATGTCCCTCTCCGCCCTTAAAAAAACTGGCGATACCTTGACCCGTTCCAATTTATCCTTACGAGCTAAAACAATATTGGCTCCATTGGACAATACTACTTTTAAAATTGCCAGTGCTATTGGATTGATCAACATAGGGATGCCCAAGTATTTTAAATCCCGGACCGAAGTGGGGGCCATTCGTATTGGGCCTGCCTTGTTCCTTAGTATTCCAGGAGAAATATATCCCGAAATTATATATGGCGGAATTGAAGCCCCAGTAGGCAGGGAATTTAATATAGAACCCATGGAAGTCCCTCCCCTTCAAGAGTTTATTAAGGACCAATACAAATTTTATTTAGGACTTTCCAATGATGAAATAGGGTATATAATCCCGAAAAGCGAATGGGATACCACCAAACCATACCTATACAACGATGAAAGGGACACCTATGGAGAGCAAAACTCCTTGGGCCCCGATACAGGTCCTATCATCTATAAGGCATTGGTAGAGGTTATACAGGATTTAAACTAGACCTGCTACTGCCAGTTGCGAAGCAGCTCAGCATCTACAGGTTTGGTCATGACCTTAATATAAACGATTCGCAATTCCAACTAAAGCACTAATCTTTAGAAATAAACAAAGCATCACGGACATAGTCATCCAATGTTCGGACCGAAAAAACTTTATCACACAAATACACCCCAAACATCAAAAAGTTTTGATCTAATTCCCATAACTTTAGGGTCCCATTATGTTAAGGCCCTAATTAAATGTACACCATCATAGACATAGAGACCACCGGAAACGGAATAAAGGGAAATAAGATTACCGAAATTTCTATCTTCAAGTTTGACGGACATGAGATTATCGATGAATATACTTCCCTTGTAAATCCAGGCTGTGAGATTCCTTATTTTATAACTGGTCTTACGGGCATAGACAACGATCTGGTACGCCATGCCCCACCATGGGAAGAAATTGCGCCCGATGTCCTTAAAATGACCCAAGACTCTATATTTGTAGCCCATAGTGTAAATTTTGATTACAACGTAATTAAAAATGAATTTCAGCAAATTGGAATTACTTTTTCCCGAAAAAAGCTATGTACGGTACGCTTGTCCAGAAAACTAATCCCCGGTCTTAATTCGTACAGTTTGGGCAAGTTGTGCAGCGCTTTGGAAATTCCGCTTACCGATCGGCATAGAGCTAGGGGAGATGCGCATGCCACCGTTTTGCTTTTCCATAAATTGCTGAGGACGGAGGGTGCTGAAAAAGTCTTTAAAACCTTTTTAAATTCACGATCACAAGAGGCTACCTTACCCCCATCATTGCCGAATGAGGTTTTTCAAAAACTGCCCAACTCCCCAGGTGTCTATTATTTTAAAGATAAAAAAGGCAACATACTCTATATAGGAAAGGCCGTGGATATTAAAAAAAGGGTATTGGGGCATTTCTATGACAAAGCCAACAAAGAAATATTACTGTGCAAGGCCACCCATGATATAGACTTTGAATTATCAGGTAATGAACTCATAGCCCTTTTGATGGAATCGGCCGCCATAAAAAAACACTTTCCACTCTACAACCAGAGTCAGAAACGCAGTCCACAGGAGTATGCCATTTTCTCCTATGAGGACAGGAAGGCCGTATTGCACCTTGCCTATAACAAACTAAAATTGGTTCCCAACCCCCTATCTACTTTTAATACTATTACGGATTGCCGCCTATTTTTGGAGGAGCTATGCAAGGAGTACCTATTGTGCCCTAAATTTTGCCATCTTCAAGAAAATACTAAAAGCTGCTCCCATTACAGCCTAAGTAGCTGTGAAGGGATCTGCACGGATACCGAGTTCCCAATGGAGTACAATACAAAAGTAAAAATGGCGATTGAGGGGATGCTGGCAAAGAACCAAAATATCTTAATTAAGGAAAAAGGAAGGCATGCGGAGGAAGAAGCCTTTGTTTTAATTTGGGACAACCAGTACAAGGGATACGGATATATCCCTAAAAGCGAACAAATCAATACAGTTGATGATTTGGAAAGCTATCTGCAGCTACAAAAAGAAAACTCGGACACAAAGCGAATAATTTCATGGTACCTAAGAAAACATCCACAAAAAGCCATACAAATACCTTCCCCAACCGGTTAGAGATTACAGTAAGGGCCTTTCAATTCCAATAAACTTCGGATTCACTATTTTTTGCCACTGTTCATGAGCAAGAGTACGGCGGTTACCAAGCCCACACATACAGCTCCAAATATAGAAATCATTATAATTCCGTTACTCCAGTTTACCAAAGGCAAGTATTGAACTATCATAGGCATTCATCTTATATTTAGAAGGCTAAAATATAGACAAACCAAATTTCAAAATATGATAAATGTCATCTCCTATAAAGTAGTTGGGCACACATAGTCTGTTACCTCATAACCGGACTTTTTTATTTCGGCAAATCCGCCTGCAATATCCACCAAGTTATGAATACCCCTACTTTTAAGAATAGATGCTGCTATAACTGATCTATAGCCTCCAGCACAGTGAACATAAAAAGTCTTTTCCTTTGGGAATTGGGCCATATGATCATTTAAAAAATCCAATGGTGTATTCTCAGCATTCACTAGATGCTCTGAAGTATATTCGGATTCTTTCCTAACATCAAAAACGGGAATATCCTTATTGGAAATTACCTCCTTTAAATCCTTGGCATGTACGGAACTAAGGGTATCATACTCCTTACCGGAGTCTTTCCATGCCTTAAAACTACCTTTCAAATATCCAACGGCAGCATCAAAGCCAACCCTGGACAGCCTTATTATAGTTTCTTCCTCCCTACCTTCTGGAGTAACTAGTAAAATAGGCTGTTTGGTATCGGCGATAAGAGCTCCTACCCAAGGTGCAAAACTCCCGTCCAGACCAATAAAAATAGACCTAGGAACAAAGCCCTTAACAAAATCGTCCTGATGTCTCACATCCAAGATCACAGCGTCTGTGGCATTGGCAGCTTCCTCAAATTCATCTGGACTCATAGCCGTGGTTCCTCTTTCCAAGACATCTGCAATATCCTCATAACCCTCCTTGTTCATCTTAACATTCAAAGGGAAATATTTAGGTGGTGGCAACAGTCCTTCTGTCACCTCTTTAATAAACTCATCTTTTGTCATATCGGCCCTTAGGGCATAATTCATTTTCTTCTGGTTGCCCAAGCTATCCACAGTTTCCTTCATCATATTCTTTCCACAGGCCGAGCCCGCACCATGGGCCGGGTACACCACTACATTATTGGCCAAAGGCATTATTTTATTTCTCAGGCTATCATACAAAAGTCCAGCCAAGTCCTCCTGAGTCATATTGGCCGCCTTTTGCGCCAAATCTGGCCTACCTACATCTCCTAAAAACAAGGTGTCACCAGAAAATATAGCGTAATCCTCGCCTTTTTCATCCCTTAGTAAATAGGTAGTACTCTCCATAGTATGTCCTGGAGTATGCAAGGCCTTAATGGTAATATCCCCAAGACTAAATTCTTGACCATCCTTTGCTATTATGGCATCAAAGGACGGATTGGCATTGGGGCCGTATACAATGGGGGCTCCTGTTTCTTTGGACAAAGTAAGGTGACCACTCACAAAATCTGCGTGAAAGTGGGTCTCAAAAATATATTTTATACTGGCGTTATCGGCCTTGGCCCTTTTTAAATAAGGTTCCACCTCTCTCAAAGGATCAATAATGGCTACCTCTCCCTTGCTTTCTATATAATAAGCGCCCTGCGCCAAACATCCTGTATATATCTGCTCTATTTTCATCTTTATTTTCTATTTTATTTAATGTAAACCACAATTGGCAAAAGCGCCTGGGCCACACACAACCAAAATTCACACATACTAAAGTTACTGAATTTCAGTGTTTTATTAAAAATTACCTTATTTACACAATACATCACCCATGCATTATTAAGGCACTTAAAAACTATTTAATTATAAATTTACTTACAAAGGTAGATAATCATCTTCTTTAGTTATGTAACATTAGTTGCTCAAGTTTTGATGCGCTATCTTTTCTCTAAGGTCAGGGATTTTGCCAGGGTCTTCATAATGTGCCACCGCTTCTTTTATCTTAACAAAGAGGTACTTCTTGTCCAAACAATTAACAATTCCACTTTCAAAGATAATATCCCTGGTAGGACCAATGGCCCCGGCAATATAAAACTGAATATTCCTTTGATGAATCTCCTCTATTACTTTTATAAGCATTGAAGAAGCCGTGGAATCTATATAGTTAATTGCCTCTGCATTCAATATTACCGCTTTCAGTGCTGGCCCCTTGGCTTCAATATACCTAAAGAGTTGGCTTTTAAAATAGGATGAGTTTCCAAAATACAGCTGCGAATCAAATCTAACGATCAAAAGGTCTGGGCGTATGTCCACCTCATCACCAAAGCGATAGATATTTTTATAGTAATCAGACCCTTTGATATTCCCCAATATGGCAAAATGAGGTTTAGATGTCCTGTACACCATTACCAATAAAGACATTAGCACCCCTAGCATAATCCCCTCCACAATACCCATTGAAAGGGTAAAAAGAAAGGTTATCATAAGTACGGCAAATTCATCTTTTCTTTGATTCCATAAACTTTTGGGATATGACAAATCTATCAAACCAAAAACCGACACCATAATTATAGAAGCCAAAGCGGCCTTGGGCAAATTGTAAAAGAGCGGGGTTAAAAATAGTAGGGTCAATACCACCATCACTACGCTTACCATTGAAGCCACCGTTGTTTTTGCCCCTGCCTCATAATTTATGGCCGATCTGGAAAAACTTGACGTAACCGGGTAGGCCTGGAAAAAGGAACCTATCATATTTGAAAATCCCAAAGCTACCAGCTCCTGATTTGGACTAATTGTTTCCTCTTTATTCTTATCCTCAAAGGCCCTACCTATTGAGATAGCCTCCAAATACCCTACAAATGCAAGCGTTAAGGCTATGGGCCAGATGTCTTTAAAATTTTTAAAACTAAATTTATGCCAATTAAACGACGGTAAGCCTGCTGGCACCTCGCCTACCACATGCACTCCATAGCTTTCCAAATTAAAAAAATAAACAACCAATGTACTTAGGACCACTACCAACAAAATGGCCGGAAACCTTTTAAACCAGTTTTTAAAAGAAATAATGATCAATATCCCTACCAATCCGATCGCGAAATCATAAAAATTAGTTTCCTTAATATGGTGCAGTGCATTGATGACTAGCTCATGAAATTTATTGCTGTTCTCTATATTGGTTCCCAACAAATGTTTGAGCTGGCTAAAAATAATAATGACCGCAGCAGCCGAAGTAAATCCGCTTATTACCGGCCTAGACATAAAGTTTACCAGAAAGCCCATCCGAAAAACTCCCATGAAAATTTGAAACGCCCCCACCATGAATGATAGGAACAGCGCCATTAAAATATAATTCTCCAATCCTGTAATGACCAAAGTTCCCAGTCCGGCTGCCACCAAAAGGGAATCCATGGCTACAGGTCCAACGGCAATTTGCCTGGAGGTCCCCAAAAAAGCGTAAATTATTACGGGAAACAAGGCGGCATATAAACCGTAAACCGGAGGCAAACCGGCTATCATGGCATAAGCCATTCCCTGAGGAATTAGGATTATCCCCACGGTCATACCAGCCGCCAAATCTTTCCTAAAAAGCTTTTTGTTATATTTTGGAAGCCAGTCCAAAAAGGGTAAAAATCTTCTCATCCCTCAAATTTACCATTAAATCGCTAATCCCAATGTAACGAAGGTTACCATTTTAAAGTATAAGGTTTTACCTAGCTCAAAACTTAGGGGCGAAATCAGGATTAAATATTTTATATTGTACTCCCAAACAACCAAATTACAATTAGCATGCACAAAATACGTTTCATCCTTCCTTGTTTATTATTGTCCGCCTTTCTATGCCAATGCAGATCGGCTAAATCTATCGCCAAAGAAAATAATGATGGCTGGGTATCCATGTTCAATGGCAAGGACATTAAGGATTGGACCACCAAAATCCACCATTATGAGGTGGGCGACAATTACGGTGACACCTTTAGGGTGGAGGATGAAATAATTAAAGTTAGGTATGATAAATACGAAGGTGATTTTAATGAACGCTACGGCCATTTATACTACAATACTCCCTACTCCTATTACCATTTGGTGGTAGAATATCGGTTTGTGGGCGAGCTACATCCTGGGGCGCCAAGTTACACCATAAAGAATAGCGGGGTTATGTTCCACTCCCAGGATCCAAGGACCATGCCCAAAGAGCAGGATTGGCCCATTTCTGTAGAGATGCAGTTTTTGGCTGGACTGGAGGAAGGCAAATCGAGACCAACAGGAAATATGTGTTCTCCAGGGACGGATGTGGTATATGAAGGAAAAATTGACCCTAGACATTGTATAAATTCCAGCTCCAAAACCTATTTTGGCGACCAATGGGTACGTGCCGAAGCCATTGTTTTGGGTGATTCTTTGGTTACACATATCGTTAATGGGGAGCAGGTACTACAATACACCAAACCTCAAATAGGCGGTGGGGTAGCAAATCGCTACGACCCTGCCATAAAGGTTGATGGTAAATTGTTAAAAGAGGGTTTTATTGCCTTACAGGCAGAAGGACAACCCATTGATTTTAGGAAAGTGGAAATAAAAAACCTTAAGGGTTGTATGGACCCCAAGGCCAAAAATTATCGCGATTACTATATAGAACCAGATCCAACAAATTGCAAGTATTGACACCATAGAGCGGTTAACAATTTATTGGATATTGCCCCCAACAGGCAGACCACTAGGCACCCTTTCTGGAATTTCTTTATCAAAACTGTCATCGTTCAGGGTGTTTAAAAAAGAAATTATCAAGGACATATCCTTTACACTCAGTTCCAACTCCCTAACAAATGGATCGAACATTTCATTGGTAACCAATGGATTCCTTGTTTTTCCAAAGGAGATATCCTCATAAAACTCCAATACCTGTTTTAGGTTCTGAAAAACGCCGTTATGCATATAGGGAGCCGTAAAACGCAGGTTTCTGAGTGTTGCGGTTCTAAAAGCGAAACTTTCCCCAAAACCACTATCCGGTTCTTGCACCTTATTGTTATGGGGTACTCCCAATACGTGCATTTGGTAATCAGAGAACATAGGTCCGTTATGGCAATTTATACACCCAACAGACTTGAAGAGTTTAAATCCTTCTTTTTCAGAGTGCGACATAGCGTTTATATCACCCGCCATATATTGGTCGAAACGGGAGTTGTTAGCAATCAAAGTCCTTTCAAAGGCTGCAATGGCCTTTCCTATACCAATGCTGTCTATTGGGCTATTGTCCCCAAAAGCATTAGCGAAAAGCTCCCTATATTCTGGAATATACTTTAACCTTTCAGCAACTTTTTCCAAAATTTCGTCTTTTGGATAATGTTGCCCCCTCATTTCCTCCATGGTCTTTATAGGTTCCAAGGCCTGTTTTTCCAAACTCTTTACCCTATCGTCCCAAAACATAGGGGCCATTTCCGGCACATAATCATCCTTGTCCTGAATTCCGTTAAACGCCGTATTTAAAATTGTTGGAGAATTGCGTTTCATCAAAGGAATGGTATTGGGTTCGTTAAACACCCTGCGACTGCCCAAACCGCGACCATTGCTCCCAATGGATAGATCCAAGAATTCTGCATAGCCCGTACTGGGGTGATGGCAACTGGCACAGGCAATATCCTTTCCTCCAGAAAGTATGGGGTCGTAAAACAAGAGCTTGCCCAAAAGTTCCTTTTCCGGTGTATTGGGGTTATTGCTAGGGGATTTAAACTGTTGGGGCAATGCCGCTACCTTGGCTACTTTTTTAGGTGTTTCGGTTTCCCGTTTTTTTTCTTTTGCCGAATTTGCACAGCCAATAGCTAAGGCAGCGCCTATCACTATACATACCCACCAAGCACTACGTGTGGCCATTTCTTTGTTCCTAAACCTAAATTTAGAAAAACCCATCACAGATCCAAAACTTTTATCTGATTTCTGGAAAGGGCTATCTTTCCCTCATTTTCTATTTTTTTCAATAGTCGGGATATCACCACTCGGGAAGTGTGCAGATCATAGGCAATTTCTTGATGCGTAACGTAAATAACGTCATCATGGGTAACTTTTGCCTTATCTTGAAGGTGTTTTAACAGCCTTTCATCCATTCGTAAGAAAGCCAGGGTGTCTATAGTCTCCATCAGCTCCATCATTCTGGCGTGGTAGCTATCCAGTATAAAACGCTGCCAAGTCTTGTATTGGCCCATCCACGTTTCCAGATAGCTAACAGGTATCATCAGCAATTCGGTATCCGTTTCGGCCACCGCCCTAATGCCGCTTTTTTTATCGCCCATACAGCAGCTAAAGGTCATGGCGCAGGTATCCCCTTTTTCAACAAAATACAAAAGCAGTTCATTGCCCTCCTCATCTTCCCGCAATACTTTAACCGCCCCATTTAGCAATAAGGGCATAGATTTAATGGTTTCACCTATTTGCATAAGCGTTTGCCCTTGTTGTACCTTTTTTAGCACCCCTACTTTTTTGATTTCCTCCAATAGTTCTGGCTCAAAAAGATAGCCGTAATGGTGCTGTAATGCCTCTGTTGTGGTCATGGTCTTAATTCAATTTGTTGGCGCTATAATAACCGAAAAATATTTATCGTCCTCTTCCAATGACTGAAACCCGCTATGCAATTGTTTTTGGCCAACGGTATAGGGGTAAAAGCTAATTGGCTCTATGCACAACATATTTTCCACCTCTGTCCAAAGCATAAAATTCCCAAAACCTTCAGTTCTTATTGTTAATTCACCTCCGTCCCTTAAGGTAATGGCATTACAATTTAAAACTGGCAATGCCCTGTGGCCCACATCCAGTACCTCTTGCAAGGATATGGTTCTTTCCGGGGTTAGGATACTGACGTTTTTGGTATGCAATTTAAAGGCGGGGTGATATCCCAACATAAACGGCATCCCCGTTTCCCCAGAAACCTTAAAGCTAACTTGCAGCCCATTTTCCATAAGCTCGTACCACTTTTCAAAAATAAAATCATAGGGCCAGGATACATATTCCTCCGTGGATTTGGAAGGGTATTTGGCATTCTTTACCAGTGTACCTTTTTTATAGGTTTTGGTAAAAACTGTTGTGTTGTTGGTTTGGGAGGTATTCTTGTATTCCATTTCCCGTAAAAGCCCGTGCTGATCCTGAATGGCTTCTCCCCTAGGGGTACTTACCCTAAACTTGGCCTCATTGGTAGGGCCAATTACCGGAAACATTTCGGTATCGGAACTACGCCAACCCGGACTGCCTTTTTGATGAATATATTCATAACCGTCAACCTCATAGCCTACCAATTCCCCGGCATCTATTTTAACGATTTGATTCTTTACTTTTAGGGTAACCATCTAAAACTACTATTTAACTGTTGGTTTATGTACAAGTTTTTTTATTCGAACTGAATGGCCTTTACTGGAGAGATTTTAGTGATAATATACGAAGGCAGCAAAAGCATCAGTAAACATAAAAATAGCACTCCAATATTTAGCAGCAATATTGTTAATAAATCTATATGCACAGGAATATAGTCTATATAATATTCCTGTGGATTAGGAAATTTAAACATACGAAATTTATATTGCAAGCCTATAATACCCAGTCCTATAACATTTCCCAAAAGCAGGCCTATCCCTATTAGATAGGTAGCATTGTATAAAAAAATCTTACGTATACTCCAGTTGGAAGACCCCAAGGCCTTTAAGATTCCTATCATTTGGGTACGTTCTAGAATTAACACCAGTAGAGCCGTAATCATGTTAATGCCACCTACTATAACCATAATCCCAATAATCAGGGCGATATTAAAATCGAACAGCCCCAGCCATTCAAAAATTCGATAGTATTTGTCCCTTATTGTCTGTGTATCCAAATTGGACAGGGTTTTTCCGTATACCTCCATGGCTATATTGTCCATTTCCTCAAAATTATCGACAAAAATCTCAAAGTTCCCCACCTCATCATCCTTCCATTTGTTCATATGTCGAATATGACGAATATCTATAAAGATATAAGAGCCATCAAGCTCCTCAAAGCCACTATCATATATACCGGTAATAGTAAATTTTCGCTGATTGGGAATTTTGGACTCGTCGTCTTCCTTAAAAAAAATAGCCACAAAGCTATCCCCTGTTTTCAGTTTTAAGCGATTGGCCAGTACTTGGGATATCAAAGTTTGGCTATTTACCTCGCCCTCAAAGTCTGGCAGGGCCCCATCCACTAGGAATTCATTAAAAACCTCCCAATTATAATCGGCCCCCACTCCTTTTGCTATAATACCCTCAAAAGTTTCTTCTGTTCTGATGATACCTGCTTTGGTGGCCACGGCCTGTATGTGCTCTATACCTTCTACCGATTTAAATTCCGGATAAAACTCCTGTTCAAGGGATACTGGGACCATAGAGACATCGGAATTATTATTATCGTAATTGTATATCTGAATATGTCCGTTAAACGCCGCTATTTTCTCCCTAATTTTATACTTTAGCCCTACCCCTGTGGCAATTGCCACCAACATCATAAGAACACCCAATGCAATTGCGGCAATCGCTATTTTTATAATTGGTGCAGATATACTAATTTTATGCTCCTTACCAGTAATAAGGCGCTTTGCAATAAAAAATTCTAAATTCAATTTATGGCAGTTTTTTCCGTTCTCAAAAATACAGTTTTATTATTGTTTTTGACACTTTCTTCCTGTGGAAACCAGGGCAAAACAAATAATAAGGGGCATGAACCTGCCCTAAAAGAAAATGTCACTGCCGTAAATCTACCCATAGTGGTGGCTGCCAACCGCACCTCGGAATACCTACCCTTGTTACAAGGAAAAAAAGTAGGGATAGTGGCCAACCAGACCAGTGTTATTTTTAAGGACACAGATCCGCTTAGTTATACCCATATTGTAGATTCCCTACTGGCCCAACAAATTGATGTAAAAAAAGTCTTTGCCCCAGAACACGGCTTTCGTGGACAGGCAGATGCCGGAGAAAAAGTCACCGATGGCAAGGACGACAGAACCGGACTGCCCATTATCTCCCTTTATGGAAAAAATAGAAAACCGTCCAAAAGGCAATTGCAGGATATTGATATTGTTCTTTTTGATATACAGGATGTTGGAGTACGTTTTTAC
Source organism: uncultured Arenibacter sp. (assembly GCA_963972175.1). Lineage (GTDB taxonomy): Bacteria > Bacteroidota > Bacteroidia > Flavobacteriales > Flavobacteriaceae > Arenibacter. The sequence continues at coordinate 6,116 of CAXAVP010000065.1, read as the reverse complement.
ACTTATATTGCCACCATGCAGTTGGTCATGGAAGCCTGTGCCGTAGAAGGCATTCCCGTGATAGTACTGGACAGGCCCAACCCCAACGGACATTATGTTGATGGCCCAAGTATGGAAACTGAACATAGAGGTTTTTTAGGGATGACCAATATCCCTTTGGTCTATGGGATGACCATAGGCGAGTACGCTCAAATGATCAACAAGGAAGGGTGGCTTGAAAATGGGTTGGAAGCCCAACTTACCGTTGTACCCATGGAAGAATACAACCGTCACAAAGATTATATATTGCCCATACGGCCCTCTCCCAATTTACCAAACAACACCTCCATTTACCTATACCCCAGCTTGGGGCTTTTTGAAGGGACCAACATTAATGCCGGTCGGGGAACCGAGTTTCAGTTCCAACGATACGGCGCCCCGTTTCTAGACAGTACCCAATACAACTTTAACTACACCCCTAGTCCTAATTTTGGATCCAAATCACCCAAACACAATGGGGAAGTGTGTTATGGAAAAGACCTTTCACAAACTCCAAAAATGAATAGCGTAGATCTTAATTATATTTTGGATGCCTATAGAAACACCAAGGACAAGAGTCTTTTTTTCAAGACAAGTGGATTTACCCGACACGCGGGTACCGAGTTACTACAAAAACAAATAGAGGACGGACTGTCACAGGAGGAGATAAAAAAGACTTGGATAGATGACATCAACAGTTTCAAGAAAATTAGGGCCAAATACCTCATTTACGATTAAGGTCAGGGTCAACATCCTATCTTTCAGGATGTTTATAAGATTTAAAAGGAAGTTTCAACAATGTAGCCGCAATGGAATTCTCCTTTTCACAGGGACAGGTATCTACCCCATAAACAATTTGATCCTTGGACAATTTTAAATAGGTGCCAAAAATACGATCCCATATGGAGAATATATTGCCATAATTGCTATCGGTGTAAGGCAATTTATAATGATGGTGTACTTTGTGCATATTTGGAGTAACTATTATCCAACTCATAAGATCATCCACTTTATGGGACATGGAAATATTGGCATGGTTAAATTGCGACAAAACAACCGAAAGTGCCTGGTAGATCATAATCAACGCCACAGGCGCCCCTACTATCAAGACCCCCAAACAGGTAAATACAAACCGAAGCATACTTTCACCGGGGTGATGCCTATTTGCGGTAGTGACATCTACTTTATGATCCGAATGATGTATTAAATGAAAGCCCCATAGCAACTTTACCTTATGTTCTATCCAATGAGCAAGATAGGACCCTATGAAATCCAATATCATTGTCCCCAACAAAATCTGACCCCATAACGGCATGGGAGACAGCCACTGCAACACCCCAAAATCATTGGCCGTACTCCAATCACTGGTTTTCAGCAAAATGAAGGCCAAGGGCAAATTAATAAGTATAGTGGTAAGGGTGAAAAATAAATTAACACCAGCATGTTTCCACTTATTGTATTCAAGTTGAAAAAATGGAATAAAATACTCCAATACCCAAAAAAAGGTTAGACCCAACACTAGGATAACACTTCGATGTGCCGGAGGTATTGTTTCAAAATAAATATAGACACCATGCATTTTTAACCACCCTATAAACAACTGTAAGTAACCAAGATACAAATAAAAAAACAACAGTTTGTCCTATTTACGCCGTCATATTATGTAGCGTTGAACTATCTATTGGCGAGTAATTTTTTCATCTCTTCCACAATATTGTAGGCTGCGGGGCAAATGGCAACATTTTTAAGGGTAAGCCGACTTATTTGGTGAAACTTTTTCCTATCGGTATGGGGAAACTCACTACAGGCCTTAGGGCGAACGTCGTAGATGGCGCAATAATTATCCGATCCCAAAAAGGTGCAAGGCAGCTCCTGCAACACATAGTCATTATCCTCGTCCACCAGCAGATATTGATCAATGAATTTCTGGGGTTTCATCCTAAAATGCTTGGCAATACGCTCAATATCATTATTGGTAAAAAGTGGCCCGGTAGTCTTACAGCAGTTGGCACAGTCCAAACAATTGGTCTCCCTAAATTCGGCCTCGTGCAGGTCGCGCATCACATAATCCAAATCCTTTGGTGGCCTCTTGCGCAGTTTGGCAAAAAATTTCTTGTTCTCCTTATTCTTCTCCTGGGCCATCCTGGGAAGTTGCTGAATTAACTTGTCCATTATGTAATAAACTTTTAAAAGTTGGCTAAAAGTCTCACATTTGCACTGAAAATACAAATTTAAATGGCTCAGGACATATTTGGCAAGGCTCTATTGGACTACCAATCTGGCAAATATGCCGAAGATATTAAAACCTATTCCTCTTTGGACGAGGAAGACCATATTCCCCTGCCCTATCTTTTTAGGGACTATAAAAAAATGCCCTCTTTGGAACAAGAGGCCCTTAAACTGTGCAAGGGCAGCGTCTTGGACATTGGTTGCGGCGCAGGGAGCCACAGCCTATATTTGCAAAAAAAAGGCATTAGTGTAATCGCACTGGACCATTCTCCCGGGGCCATAGAAACCTGTAAACAACGAGGAATAAAACAAACGGCCCTAAGCGGGATCCTAGATTTTAGGAATCAAAAATTTGACACCCTATTAATGCTAATGAATGGTATAGGCATAGTAGGAAGGCTTACTAACATAGATGGCTTTTTCACCCATTTAAAATCACTTTTGCGCCCCAACGGACAAATAATTCTGGATTCCAGTGATATTATCTACATGTACGATGAGGACGAAGACGGAGGCTATTGGATTCCGGACAACCAAAAATATTATGGGGAGGTAGTTTTTGAAATGGAATACAAGGGAGAAAAGAGCGGTCCTCTTCCGTGGCTATATATAGATTTTAATACTTTACAGCGAGCGGCAAATGCAAATAACCTATCTTGTGAACTGATCAGCAGTGGGGAGCACTATGATTACCTTGCCAGACTTACCGTCATAAAGTAATACTTGCAAGTATTTATCGTTAGTATATTATGGGCCCTATCCCTGAACATAAATGAAGAAATATATGAAGAAGTTATCTTTTGCGCTGTTATTGACCCTAGCCCTCTTCCTTGGCTGCTCCAAAGAGAATAGCGATGACAACACCCAGGCCGTAAACAGGAGTGCTAATTTAATGGGGCCTGGAGATTCGGCAAATGACATACTCTCGAATAGCAAATTTAAAAATATGTTGATCGAGATTGCCTACGTTAAGGGTTATGCCCCTACGGAAACGGCTATTTCCAATTTTGTTGAGCAGCTGAACGAACGGATACACAAAGATGACATCAGTTTGGTGTACAAGGAACTACCCTCTCCGGAAAAAGACAGCCTTAGCGTTTCGGAAATATCGGACCTGGAAAAAGAGAACAGGACCGTTTACAATGACGGGGACACTTTGGGACTCTATATCTATTTCACCGATGCCGCTTCCGAGGACGACAATCCCGAGGAAGACTTGGTAACCCTTGGCGCCGTATACCGCAATACGTCCATGGTTATTTATGAGGCCACCATCAGAAAATTGGCCTCCAGAAGTTCCATAATCAATAACAGCACTGTAGAAACGGCCACCTTAAACCATGAGGCAGGGCATCTTTTTGGTTTGGTAGACCTGGGCACCGCCCCTGTAAACGACCACCAAGACCCCGATGCCAAAAGCCACTGTAACGAACAAAATTGTCTGATGCGGGCAGAGCTTCAATTTGGATGGGGAATGGCAAAAATGCTCACCTCCAAAAATGGTGCAACTCCAAGCTTTGGCGTGGAATGTATTAGAGACCTTCAATCTAACGGAGGAAAATAGCCCAATTAAAGAAATATGCTGTGCAGAAGCATTTTGTACTTCTACATGTGGCTGTAAAGAAATTTAAAAATAGTGGGTTAGTGCATCACAGGGATTCCTTTTTTTTTGATTAATTTTCCAAAAAATTAATTCGCACTTAAAATGAAAAAAATAATTACCACCAAAAATGCACCAGCACCAATAGGCCCGTACAATCAGGCTGTCCTTAGTGGAAATACCCTATACATTTCTGGACAAATCCCAATAGACCCTGCAACAGGCGATCTAATATCCGGGGATATCAAAAAGGAAACCAGACAATCCTTGGAAAACTTAAAAGCCATTCTTACCGAGGCAGGAATGACTTTTGACAATGTTGTGAAATCTTCGATATTTGTGAAGGATATGCATCAATTTTCTGAAATTAACGAGGTATATGCCTCTTATTTTGATGCGGATACTGCTCCAGCCAGGGAAACTGTTGAAGTGGCCAACCTTCCAAAATTCGTCAATGTGGAAATCTCAATGATCGCCGTTAAATAGACGCCCTATGAAACTCCACCAGCCCCTCTATTGGCCGTTGTCTTATTACCCCTAGTACCAGGTCGTTTCTTTCAATAACCGCAGTTAGTTCCTCCCGTAAGTAATGGGCAATACTCCCTACAAAACTAACAGGTACTTTTGTAGCCAGCTCAAACTGCATAATGTAGTTGTTTACAAACTGCTGAAAGCCTTTGTCTATAACACCTCTACAATAGGGATGATCTTTATTTTCCACAATAAATCTGGCAAAAGTGGCCAAATAGGTATTGGGGTTGGGTTGTTTGTATAAATTCTCCTTGATTACATCGGCGTCCAAATTGTACTCCTTGGCAAATTTGGTGGCCAAATCCATTGGGATCTTATTAAAGTAATAATCCCTGATCAATTTACGGCCAAAAAAGTTACCACTACCGTCATCCATTGGAATGTATCCTAAGGAGGTTACCTTTTGATGCAATTTCTCCCCATCGTAATAGCTACAATTGGAACCTGTTCCCAAGATACAAACTATACCGTGCTGACCAAGCTTGGTAGTAGCGAATATTGCCGCATAGGTATCTTCTTGTACTTCCGCCTTAGCGTTTGGGAAAAAGTCGTTGAAAATCTCTGTCAAGAACTTCTTCATTCTATCGGTACCACAACCGGCACCGTAAAAAAACAATTGGGTAACCTTCTCCCTATTCTTGGAGAGTTCAAAATTATTGGCCAAACGATCTTCAATGACCGGCCGCGTCAACACTTCTGGACTTAAGCCCAGGGTTTGAGTCATAAACAGCTCATTGCCTTTTTCATCCAAGGCAATCCAATCCGATTTCGTTGCTCCACTATCTACAATCAATATCATATAACAAGTGTATTAAAAAAGAATCCTGAAAATAAGCAAAAAATCACTCATTCTCAGGATTCATAAAATTATTACCAAATAAGATTATAAATTATTTACATATTGAGCCAAGTCAACCAATTTATTGGAGTATCCGGCCTCATTATCGTACCAAGAAACAACCTTAAAGAATTTAGAATTTAATTCGATTCCCGCACCTGCATCAAAAATACTGGTTCTAGCATCGCCAATAAAATCTTGGGAAACTACAGCCTCATCGGTATATCCTAAAATTCCTTTTAAATCCCCGTCAGCAGCAGATTTAAAAGCTTTTTTGATTTCTTCATAAGAAGTCTCTTTTTCCAAACGAACTGTTAGATCCACAACAGAAACATCAGCAGTAGGTACCCTGAAGGCCATCCCTGTCAATTTCCCTTGCAATGAAGGAATTACCTTGGTAACCGCCTTGGCAGCACCAGTGGAAGCAGGAATAATATTCAATAAGGCACTTCTACCACCTCTCCAGTCTTTCTTGGAAGGACCATCAACAGTCATTTGTGTAGCTGTTGTAGCGTGAACCGTAGTCATCAACGCCTCTTCAATACCAAAGTTATCGTTCAATACCTTGGCCAATGGAGCCAAACAGTTGGTAGTACAAGATGCATTGGAGACAATATTATCGGATGCTTTAACTTCTTGGTGATTAACTCCCATTACAAACATTGGAGCGTTGCTGGAAGGAGCGGAAATAACCACTTTTTTGGCACCACCATCAATATGTGACTGAGCCATTTCCAAAGTTGTAAAGATACCGGTACACTCGGCAACCACATCGGCACCAACTTCGTCCCACTTCAAATTTTTAGGATCTCTCTCAGCTGTAATTCGTACGGTTTTACCGTTTACTACCAAATTACCATCTTTTACTTCAATGGTACCGTTGAATTTACCATGAACAGA
>CAXAVP010000064.1:0-17994 GCA_963972175.1 uncultured Arenibacter sp. | reverse complement strand
TTGTAATAATCCCATGGTTTATCCTTTGTTTCTTCTATAATACTCGCCATCATTTCTGGAACGTCTATCTCCCGCAGTCTCTTGAAATATAACATTATCAGCTTAGGAAAGGGTGGTTGTTCCTTATCCAACAAGAACGCTTCTGCATTGACCCCCATGTTGTATCTATCCAAAAAGCGTTCATCACGTTGCGGAATTGGGTCGTATTTATATGGTATTTTCGAATAATGAGGTATTAATTTTTGGTTCGATTGAATTTTTGTTCCATCCAAGTCACCGCAGGTTTCCAAACATTGGTCCAATAATTTCATCCAAGTTGATAGCTCATTTCGGTGGATTTCGTTAATCAAGCAACTTATTGCTTTTCTTCCGTATTGTTGAATATCCTTCATTTCTAAAAGAGCAAACCTTAGAACCCGATAAGTTGGATGTTCAAAAAGCTTATTAATCTGTTCAAGACTGTTTTCTAGGCCTCTAACCAAGGCAGGTATTACCTTCTCATATAACCCTAAAATTAAGGCTTCGGTTGATGGTGCACATTGTATTTCATCCAGTAATAAATCAAGATTTTTATCTGGAGCGGTATCCAGTCCAAAAGGTGGCTCTCTCATTTCACGAACCCTCCCATGAATCGAATTCACATGTTCAGCACATAAATGAGCGTGAAGACCAAATGCCATTTTTAACTCATAAACTGGCATTGCTGTAATTCTATTGGTGAATATAAGGGACAATCTTTTTAAGGTCCAATGATATCTTTTTAATTGATTAACACTTTTTTCCGCGGTTTGGCCTTTAACCATGGCATCGGAAACACTTAGCATATTAACAAAAGGAGGCAGCCCGCGATATCCCACATAGGAACTATTGTCAAAATTTTGCATTACTGTAATTTATTAAGATTATAAGGCCAAAGTTCTTTAATAGATATCGGTTTTAGGTTTCCTATATTGAGCAATAATTCCACTATATTTCTAATTTTTTAGTTTTACTCTAAATATTAAGATATATTTGATGACTTTGCGCCCCGTCTTAGCATATTGAAACTTAAAACAATCAAAAGTTTTTTTGACGTTTCAAGCTTTAGCATATAATAGAATTCTCTATATACTATGAAGCCAGTATTTCAGAAATTGACCCCATCCCATGAGGTACCTTTTTTATTAAACAAATTAGAATTACCACGATTTGATGCATCATACCATTTCCACCCAGAAATTGAGCTTACCTATATTTTGGAGAGCACGGGCAGACGTATGGTGGGTAACAGTATTGGCAGCTACAAAGCCGGTGATTTGGTTTTATTGGGCAAAAACACACCTCACTCATGGTTCGACTCACCAGAAAGCAGAGGAAAGAGAAGAGCAATTGTAATACAGTTCGACGAGAATTTTCTTGGTCCAACATTTTTTAATAGAACTGGATTCACACACTTAATTAGAACGATGAACGATGCCCAAAGAGGTATCGTTCTAAAGGGAGGGTCTCGAAAACATATTGCCAAAAAAATAGAAGAACTTTTTGAGTTAAATTCCTTTGGAAGAGTACTCTCTCTACTTTCAATTTTAGACCACATTGAAAGAACCAAAGAAAAAGAATTTCTAAATAAAGAAGGATATAAAGCGAATTTCAACAAAAAAGATTGCAGCAGAATCAGTGCAATTTGTCAATTTGTGGTCGAGAACTATTCTAAAGAAATTAAACTAGAATATATAGCAAAAGAAATTGGAAAACTTACGGTTTCGGCATTTTGTAATTATTTTAAATCCAAAATGAACCGAACTTTTACCGAGTTTGTAAATGAAATAAGGATTGAAGAAGCGAAAAAAATGATTATTGAATCAAATAATGATATTTCTGAAATAGCCTATAGTTGTGGCTATCAGAGTAAATCTAATTTTTACAAACAATTTCTTAAATTTAACGGGGTTTCACCACTCCACTACCGTAAAAAAATGAGATTAGACTAAAACCAAAATCTCAATTTATTTATCATGAATCATATCCTTGTTACCTTATAATACTTTACACAGATTTATCCACAACGAATAACATTATAAGGCCTATTTACGAGCCACATAATCTGTAGAAATAGAATATATATTTCCCAGCTACCTATCGATTACAATAAAGATTTGCGAAAAAATATGCTTTCATCCGAATTTTTATATATATTCGCATTATGTAATACATAATACTGAGATTTATATGAAAGGACTTATAGCAGCAACCTATGCTCCAATGCACCTAGATGGTTCGCTAAATTTGAAGGTTATTCCCCAATATGCAAAATTCCTAATTGCCAATAAGGTTAAAGGTGCATTCATTAATGGTTCCACAGGAGATTTTGCCTCCTTGTCCGTAGCTGAAAGAAAACAGATTACAAGTGCTTGGGGAGAAAATAAATCCTCGGATTTTTTTGTAATTGATCATGTAGGACACACTAGCCTTAAAGAGGCCAAGGAGTTGGCCAGATTTGCAGCGGATAAGGTAGACGGAATTGCTGTCTTGGCCCCTTACTACTTCAGACTGAACAACATTCATAAATTGGTGGAATACTGCAAGGAAGTGGCAGCATGCGCCCCAAATACGCCATTTTATTATTATCACATTCCAATACTGACAGGTGCCAATTTCAATATGGTAGAATTTCTTGAGCTAGCGACCGCACAAATTCCAAATTTAGCCGGAATAAAGTTTACCAATAACAATTTAATTGATTTCAAGTATTCTAAGGAATTTAATAATGGATCCGCAAATATACTCTTCGGGTTCGATGAAATTTTCTTAGCCAGTTTGCCATTTGGAGCAGATGGTTGGGTTGGAAGCACATACAACCATTTGGCCCCATTATATTCATCAATTATTAAAGCATTTAACAACAATGAACATAAGCTGGCTGCAGAACTTCAGCAAAAGTCCATGGAATTTGTAGATATCCTAAATAACAAAGGTGGATTTAACGGTACAGCAAAATCATTTATGAAGGTGTTGGGTTTAGATCTAGGTCCAAGTAGATTTCCTCACACTACACTAACAGATGCTCAAATAGAGGAGGCCAAAACCGAAATGAATGCATTGGGGATTACTTCTTATTTGAGCAAAATTTAAAAATTTAAGATTACCATGAATATGACACTCTTTAGCCTCTAGAAGATAAAATATTTTAAACACAATATGAGCAAGATTATTTTTTTACTATCTCTTTTCTTAACGTTTTCTATTCAAGGACAAAGTATAAAAGTTGCCTGCGTAGGGAATAGTGTCACCTACGGTTCTCAGATAAAGGAAAGGGAGTTCAACTCATACCCGGCTCAATTGCAAGAAATGTTGGGCAATGAGTTTGAGGTAATTAATTTTGGGTATCCAGGAGCAACAGTACTAAAAAATGGACATAAACCATATTGGAACAATTCTATATTCAAAAAATCCAAGTCTTTTAAACCAAATCTAGTCATTATTCACCTAGGACTTAATGATCAAGGGAATAATAATTGGCCTGAGCATAAAGAAGACTTTATTTCGGATTATTTAGACTTGATTGAAGAGTATAGAAGCCTTTCCTCTTCGCCTGAAATAATTATCTGTAAATTATCACCTTCCTTTTCTGGTCACCATTGGTTTGAAGAAGGGATGCGGGAAAACTACAAAGAAATCCAAGCCAAAATTGATACTATAGGCAAGCTAGCAGGTGTTGATATCATTGATTTACAAGAACCTTTATACCGTTTCCCAGAATTTTATGCAGATGACCTTCATCCCGCCAAGGAAGGCGCTACTGTTATCGCCAAAAAAATACATCAATTTATTAGCGGAAATTATGGAGGCCTAAAGCTTCCCATGTTATATGGGGAGAACATGGTATTCCAAAGAAATGCGCCCTTGGTTATAAATGGTACAGCTAACGCTCTAGACGAAATAACAGTACGCTTTAATGGGGAGACAATACGAACAAAAGTATCAAAGCACGGGCAATGGAAGGTAACATACCCTGCGAAGGGGGCTGGCGGACCTTATAAAATTTCGATAAGGTCCACATACTCTGGAGACGTCAATATTACCAACGTCTATATAGGTGAGGTATGGCTTGCTTCCGGGCAGTCCAATATGGACTTTAAGTTAAGTAAGTCACTTCATGGACGGTCAGTTATAAAAGACTCCTTAAACTCCAATATCTTTTTATTTTCAATGGATGGAAAAGCCCACCCGTCTAACCATGTGTTTTCTTTAGAAGACTTGACGAACTGTAATGCTTCGAATTATTTTCAACCTTCAGGATGGAGTAATAAGCCTGATGCAGTAATGAAAAACTTTTCGGCTATAGCATATTCTTTTGCTTATAATCTTCAGAAAGAATTAAAGGTCCCTGTTGGGATCGTATGTAATGCTGTAGGTGGATCTACTACCCAGAGTTGGATAAGTAGAGAAGCCATGGAAACAACACATCAAACTATAAGTCTACTAAATGACACGCATCTAAACCCCCTGGTACAGCCTTGGGTTTCCAATCGAAAAGCTATAAATTTATCTAAAATGATGGATTTTGGTGTAAAGGCCAGGCATCCATTTGACCCTACCATGTTGTTTGACGCAGGCATTGCTCCCATTAAAGACTTTCCTATAAAGGGTGTAATCTGGTATCAAGGAGAATCAAATGCGGAGAGGCATGAATTGCATTCCAAATTATTTAAAATGATGGTAACAGACTGGCGAGATAAATGGAATAACCCTCGCTTGTCTTTCAATTATGTACAATTGAGCAGTATAAATAGACCAAATTGGGGCAAATTTAGAGATTCGCAACGGAAATTGTTATCCATTCCCAATACTGGAATGGCTGTATCTTTAGATGTGGGGCATCCTACTGATGTACATCCCAAAAAAAAGTGGATAATAGGTAAACGTTTGTCCAGAATCGCCTTGGCAAAAGATTATGGTTTAAACACCCCCTATTCCGGACCTATGTTGGACTTTGTGAATGTGAGAAATAGCGTTTTGGAAATTCATTTTTCCCATGCAAACGGTTTAACGACCAATGATGGAAAGGCTGTTCGAGATATAGAAATTGCTGCTGCCGACAAAGTGTTTGTAAAGGCTAAAAGCCAAATTAACAATGATGTTCTAGAGGTGTGGAATAAGGTCGTTGAGAAACCGAGGTATGTTAGGTATGGCTATAGTTCCAATACCGATGGAAATTTGGTTAATAAAGATGGGTTTCCTGCGTCCACTTTCTCCAATTTGGTGGATTAGTAAAATGTAAATACAAGGGGGGTTAAAAACTCACTTTTACTAAAATGAGATATCAGATAAACAAATTTAAAGATAGGAAAATTGAATCTTAGGGCATTAATAATTTTTGGATTTTTATTTTTTTCATTTTCGGCCAATTGTCAAGAGTTTTCTGACCATTATTATATGCGCAAAGCAGAATTTGAAGCACAACCCGATACACAAGAAGAAATAATCCTTCTTGGAAACAGTATTACCGAAGGTGGCAATTGGCGGACACTATTCCCTAATAAAAATATGGTAAACAGAGGGATCAGTGGCGATACAACAGCAGGAATCTTAAATAGACTATCAGAAATAACCTCCTCCCAACCACGAAAAATATTCCTTCTAGTTGGCACCAATGATCTTGCTAAAGGGAAAACTGAATCGTATGTACTGGATCACGTGGAAACCATATTGCGAAAAATAAAAAATGAATCGAGCAATACAAAATTGTACCTACAAAGTATTCTTCCTGTTAATCCTTATGTAGGAAACAAATTTTCAAAGCATAAGAAAAATCAAAAATTAATTGTCACAGTGAATCGAAAATTAAAGGAGCTTTCTACAAAAATGAAGGTAAACTTTATAGATCTACATAAAAAGTTCAAAAACCATGAAGGGGTGTTAAACAAGAAATATACTTACGATGGTTTGCATTTGAATCAGAAGGGATATCACAAGTGGAAAAAAGAACTAAACCCATTCATCAGGAAAAAAACGTAACGTAACAAACTTATTAACAAAAAATTAAACATAAATAACTTTATACACATGAAAAAACAAGTTAGTTTATTTACCACCTATTGTATTATGGCAATAGTTTTATTGTCGTGTGCAGAAAAAAAAGACTCACAACAGGTTAATATTTCCTATGAGGCTATTCAACCCGTAAGACCTATACTTACCCTAAAGGATAAGAACAAAGTTGTTCAAATTAAATTGAACGTTCCTAATGAAGCTTCGAACCTAACGGTAACCTCTATGGACTTTAGTTTAGAAGGAACAACTAACCTGAAAGATATTACAGATATAGAAATATTCTCTTCATTTATGGAGCCGCGGTTTGAAACAGGAACCAAATTTGGAACAAGTAAACAAATCTCATACAAGATTAAGATAGATGGACATCAACCATTACAAACCGGGGACAATTATTTCTGGTTGTCAATGGCATTACAGGATAGTGTTAATTTATCCAATAAAATTAGCGCAAAAAGCATATCCATTACTTTGGCCAACGGGCAAGTACTCAAACCTAATAAAGATAGAAAACAAACTGCACAAAGAATAGGTGTCGCATTAAGACAACACAATCAGGATAACGTGGATACGTATCGAATTCCGGGCTTGGCAACTACTAACAAAGGAACTTTGATAGCAGTTTATGACAACCGATATAACGGAAGTGTTGACTTGCAGGCAGACGTAGACGTAGGTATGAGCCGCAGTACAGACGGAGGTAGTACATGGGAACCAATGCAAGTAATTATGGATATGGGTGAATATGGGGGTAAACCGCAAGACGAAAATGGAATTGGTGATCCATCAATTCTTGTAGATAGAAATACCGGAACTATATGGGTGGCAGCAGTATGGGCCCATGGACATCCAGGAAAGCGAAATTGGCATGCATCAAAACCAGGCATGACTCCGGAAGAAACCAGTCAATTTGTTTTAGTGAAAAGCGAAGATGACGGGCTTACATGGTCTGACCCTATTAATATCACGTCACAGATAAAAAAGCCAGAATGGCAACTATTATTGCAGGGGCCGGGTAAAGGAATTACTATGAAGGACGGAACTTTGGTATTTCCTGCTCAGTTTAAAGATAAAGATAGGATGCCACACTCTACAATAATCTATAGCAAAGATGCCGGTCGTTCATGGAAAATTGGTACCGGCGCAAGGTATAATACTACAGAGGCTCAGGTCGTGCAATTGGATGACGAAAGCTTAATGTTAAATATGCGCGATAACCGAGGAGGATCCAGAGCTGTGGCTATAACCAAGGATTTAGGCAAAACCTGGGAAGACCATATTTCCTCTAGAAGTGCTCTTATTGAACCAGTATGCATGGCAAGCTTAATCAGTTTTGATCATTCTGATAAAGGAAAATTACTTTTCTTTTTCAATCCTAATAATAAGAAGTACAGAAAGAATATGACCTTAAAAACAAGTTTCGACCAGGGCATTACTTGGCCAGTGAACAATCAATTGGAATTATTTGAAGACTCTTGTTATGGATATTCCTGTATGACGGTAATTGACGATAATCATATCGGGATTTTATACGAGGGAAAAAAGGAATTGTACTTTGAAAAGGTAAATATAAACGAGTTGTTTTAATATGCAGGTGTCACCAATTACTTCCATCATATTCATCATATTATTGGTGTTGAATTCTTGTAACACCGATTCAGAAAATAATTCTAAACAAAAAAACGAGTCACCAAATATTATATTGATAATGGCGGATGATTTGGGTTGGGGAGATGTGGCATATAACGGCAACAAAATTGCAAAAACCCCTCATTTAGATCAAATGGCCTCGGAAGGATTAAAACTAAATAGGTTTTATGCGGCTGCTCCCGTCTGCTCCCCTACACGGGCCAGTGCTCTTACAGGAAGGCATCCATACAGGGTGAAGATACCGTGGGCCGGAGATGGTTTTATTCACCCAGATGAAGTAACCATAGCAGAAATGCTTAAAACCAATGGATATGCTACAGGCCATTTTGGTAAATGGCATGTTGGAGGAATGAGTAAGAGTTTTAAACAAAGTTATTTCCCTGGCCCCTTAACAACCTACTCCCCTCCTTGGGAGAATGGTTTTGAAGTATCGTTTTCCACAGAATCTATGATGCCTACCTATAACCCCTATTACCATGTTGGTGGAGATTATGGCGAAGATGAATATAGAATGATTCAAACTGAAGCTGTAACTCATGGTCAAAATACCGGAGGACATAGGTGGAGGGATGTTTACTGGACAGGTCCAGGTCAATTTTTAGATGGCAATCCTGGCGGTGATGATGCCGAATTGGTAATGGACAAGGCGCTGGAATTCATTGAAGAAAAAACAGAATTAGATAAACAATTCCTAGCTGTAATTTGGTTTCATAACGTTCATACTCCTGTGGTTTCAGGTAAAAAGCATCGAGAACTCTATAAAGGTTTGACCACAAAAGAACAACATTGGTATGGCGCAATATCAGCCATGGACGATCAAATAGGCAGGTTGAGGGCTGAATTGAAAAATATGAATATTAGCGAAAACACAATCGTATGGTTCTGTAGTGATAATGGCCCTTCCTATATTCACAATCTAAACTCTGCAGGACCTTATAGAGGCAAAAAAGCGGAACTGCTTGAAGGCGGAATAATAGTTCCTTCTATTATAGAGTGGCCTGCAAAATTTACAGCTCCAGCCATTATAAATACTCCGATGGTTACTAGTGACTTCTTCCCAACTTTGTTAGAAATAAGTGGTGTTAAATGGCAAGGTCAAGTGCATATTGACGGAGAAAATGTTTTTCCAATTTTAACGGGGGATACAATACACCGAAAACAACCCATTGGATTTAGGTCACCGTTGCCGGTTCGACTGAACCTAGAAAAAACACAAAATGCAGAACAATGGGCCTACATAGATCATCAATACAAGCTTATTTCCATGGATAATGGCAGAACCTATCAATTATACGATCTATCCACGGATGTACGGGAAAGTGTTGATCTTTCTGAACAATTACCAGATATTAAACAAAAGTTATTAGAGGGATTGTTATCGTGGTCTAGTTCGATTGACACAGAATTAGAGATGCAAAATAAAACCAATGAAAAATAAGATAAGACCTTACATTTTAGCAGAAAACAATTGGTTATCGGTAAAGAAAACAAGGTACTCCGTGGCGGTATTACCTTGGGGAGCTACTGAAGCGCACAACTACCATTTACCTTACGCTACAGACAACATTTTGTCTGAGAATGCAGCTATAGAAAGTGCAAAATTAGCTTGGGAAAACGGAGCAAAGGTGGTGGTGCTGCCCACTATTCCATTCGGCGTAAACACAGGGCAAATGGATGTAAAACTATGCATAAACATGAATCCGAGTACCCAATACGCTATTTTAAAGGATACCATTCAGGTATTGGACACGCACGGAATAAACAAATTAGTTATTGTAAATGGCCATGGGGGAAACGATTTTAAACAGATCATTAGAGAGTTAAGTTTAGAGTTCCCTAAGGTGTTTGTATGTGCACTAAATTGGTGGAGCAGTCTGGACTCCAAAGCTTTTTTTAGAGAACCAGGAGATCATGCTGGCGAATTAGAAACCTCAGCAATGATGCACTTGAACCCTGAATTGGTTTTACCACTATCTGAGGCGGGACTAGGATCAGCCAAATCATTTAAAATAAATGGACTAAAACAAGGTTGGGTCAAGGCACAACGAAAATGGACCAAAGTAACCGAGGATACCGGAGTTGGCAACCCTAAACTCGCCGACAAAGAAAAGGGAAAGATGTTTTTTGAACAATCCGTAAAAAACATAGGTAGTTTTTTGGAAGATCTTCATCAAACTGATATAGATGATATTTATGAATAACAAAAAATTTGGGAGTTAATCAATTAAATTTTAAAACATGAAAAAAACTATTATTGGACTATTATTAATTACAGGGTCTTTCGCAATGGCTCAAAAAAAGGCACATCAAATTGCCGAAGGCGTTAAGGTGCATCAAGACCTATTCAATTCAACAATGGCGGAAGGGGTCGCCTGCTACAGGATTCCAGCAATTGTAACAGCCCCTAATGGAGATGTCATTGCGGCCATAGACGAAAGGGTTCCTTCTTGTGGTGATCTTAAATATAGTAAAGATATTAATATCGTAATCAGAAGAAGTAGTGATAACGGAAAAACATGGACGCCAATTGAAACAGTAGTGGATCTCCCATTCGGTAAATCGGTATCTGATCCTTCAATTATTGTAGACGAAGAAACTAAAGAAGTATTCATGTTTTACAATTATATGGATTTGGAGAACGAACGCGATATCTATTACTTCCATATGGTAAAAAGTTCTGACAACGGTAAGACTTGGAGCCAACCACAAGACATTACAAAACAGATTGCTAAAGAAGAATGGAAAAATGATTTTAAATTTATAACCTCTGGACGAGGAATTCAAACTAGCTCAGGAAAATTATTACATACTATGGTAAATCTAAATAATGGATTACATCTCTTTGCAAGTGATGACCATGGAAAATCATGGTATTTAATAGATACTCCAATTAAACCGGCAAATGAATCCAAAGTAGTGGAATTAGCCGATGGAAGATGGATGATCAACTCTAGAGTGAACAAAAGCGGGATGCGATATACCCATATCTCCAAAGACGAAGGAAAAACATGGACAACTTCTCCAGAACCAGAACTAATAGATCCTGGCTGTAATGGCAGTATAATAAGGTACACCTCCATTGAGCAAGGGTTTAAAAAAAATAGATTACTCTTTTCAAATGCAAAAATGGAAAAAGGAAGAAAGAACATGACCGTTCGAATTAGCTATGATGAAGGTACAACTTGGTCAAAAGGTAAAACTATTTATACCGGGGGTTCGGCTTATTCTTCTTTGACCGTTTTAGAGAATGGGGATATCGGATTGTTCTTTGAAAAAGATGGCTATAAAGAGAATCCATTTGTAAGTTTCTCTTTAAAATGGCTGACCGATGGTGATGATAAATGGAGAAAACCCTCATCAAAACAAAAAGGACATTAGTAAAGTCTATCCTAATAAAATATTAAGAATATTAATTGGGCTTGTATGATGGCTAACAACCTGTACAAGCCTTTGAACTATTTCAATCAATCTAATCTTTTTAAGTACTCTCTTGGGCTACAGCCAATCACTAACTTAAACTGTTTATTAAAATTTGAGATACTCTGGAAACCACTCATGAAACCGACTTCGGCAATATTAAACTGCCCCTCACCCAAAAGCCTACAGGCATACCCTGTACGGTACTCGTTTAAATAAGCAAAGAATGTTCTTCTTGTAATTTTTTTAAAATATCTACAAAAGCCCTGATTGGTCATATTAACAAGGCTAGCCACTTCCGTCAACGATATAACTTTGTTAAAATTTAAATGAACGTAATTATAGATCAAATTTATTTTACGATAATCATTTTCCTTGTAGGCAGGTATGTAAGCAGGGCTTGTTATGTATTCATATGTTGGTTTTCTCCCCAAAATCTCAAATATAGATAATATATCAATAACGTTTTGCATAGGATTAGTACCCCTATACACTCTAAACATTTTGTCAGCAATGATTGAAATATCATTGCCGGTAAACTTCAACCCTCGTGAGGACTTATTAAAAAGTAATCGCAATTGATCGAGCTCCTGTCCTTCTAACCACTCCCCCTTCCATAATCCACTGTTCAATTGTATTACCAAGGATTGAGAATACTTATTAATAGCATAAGTACTTTCCCAAGAATGAGGAAGATTAGGCCCTAATAAGAAAAGGTCTCCACTATTAAATGTAACTATTCGGTCACCAATAAAACTTCTTCCACTTCCATTTTTTATATAGGTAAGCTCGTATTCCGGATGAAAATGAAACAATCCGTCAAATCGAGGAACTTCATTATTCTTTACAACAAAAAGACGTTCCTTATCTATTTCTATTTTTTGGTATAAAGGCTTCATTGTACTACAAAAATAACACAAGGAAATACTTAAACCTATTAGAAAAGTGAATATAGTAGCACAATACTATCATATTGATGTAGTATTATGTCTATAAACAGGCCAATTTTGTAGTTATAACTTCAAATAAAACTTTATGAAACACGTAGATGATTTAATGGACAAGACCTTTTGTAATAAGCTTAGACAAGATTTTTTAAAGGACGGATATATTTTATTCCCAAAATTTATTCAGAAGAATGAAATTGAGAAGATTAATCAGAGATTAGTGGAATTAATTAATACCAAAATAAACGACATGCCTGCTAAAGATGTGTATTACGAAGACATTAATAATAAGGACACATTAAAGCAATTACAGCGACTATTTGAGTACGATCCACTCTTTTACAATATGATGTTTGGTAGTAGGTTTCAGAAATTGGCATCCATACTTTTAGATGACAATGTGATAGGAAAAAACATTCAATACTTTAATAAACCTCCAAGAATAGGAAAACCCACTCCTCCGCATCAAGACGGTTATTATTTTATGTTAACACCAAATGAAGCCGTTACCATGTGGATGGCATTGGAGGATGTTAACAATGAAAATGGATGCGTAAGGTATGTAAAAGGATCTCACAAATATGGAATACGTAGTCATGGAAGAACGGAAACCTTAGGCTTTTCCCAAGGAATAACAGATTATGGTTGCCCTAATGATCTTGAAAATGAGGTCTTTCATCCTACCCAGGCTGGTGATTTATTAGTACATCATTCATTAACCATACATAGGGCAGATGGAAATAAAAGTAATCGTTCTAGAAAAGCCATGGGGTTCATTTACTACGCTGAGAAGGCACAAGTGGACAAGACAGCTCATGAAGAATATGCAAAAAATTTAGCATCTGAATTATCCAAACAGAAGAAAATTTAAAAACCATTAAACTTTAATTTGATAAATATATGCAGTTTAGAACATTCGGTAGAACTGATTGGAAAGTAAGTGAAATAGGTTTTGGTGGTTGGCAATTGGGAGGCACTTGGGGCAAAGTAGACGATCAAAACTCCATAGAAACTCTTTTATATGCGTTCGAAAACGGGATTAACTTTGTAGATACGGCCTTTGCCTACGGAAATGGTCATAGTGAAAAGGTGATCGGAAGAGAACTGAACCAATGGAATTCTGGAAAGATATATGTAGCTACTAAAATTACCCCTATATTAAATATAAGAAAATCTTTAAGTATTGAAGATTTCCCTTCTATTGAAGACTGTTATCCAAATTGGCATATCCGAGAAATTGTTGATGGCAGTTTGCAAAGGTTAAGAACAGAACGGCTGGATTTAATTCAGCTTCACCTATGGCTTGAAGATGGCATTACAAACCTTGAATGGCTAGATACGCTAAAAACACTTAAAAAGGAAGGTAAAATAGATAAGATAGGGGTATCCCTAGCTGACATTAGGCCGGAACAAGGTTTGGAATTAGCTAAAAGTGGTTTAGTAGACAGCATACAAGTTCTATTTAATATGTTTGAACAAGAACCTGCTGACTCCCTGTTTCCCGAAAGCTCTAAAACGGGCACGGCTATCATCACTAGAGTACCATTAGATTCTGGTGCATTATCAGGATCTTGGACTGAAAAAACAATTTTGCAATGGTCAAAAAACGATAAACGTCATTCAATGTATAAAGGCAATAGATTTAAAGAAACTTTGAACAGAGTAGAAAAATTAAAACAAATATGCTCGCCTTATTATTCTACACTTGCCGAAGCCGCCTTAAGATACTCATTATACCCAAAAGAAGTATCAGTGGTTATTCCTGGTATGCGCAATAAACACGAAGTGGATCTTAATATAGCCATTTCCGATGGAAATAAATTTAATGAAAAACTTGTTGAATTGTTGAAGCCTTATAGATGGAAACATGAATTTTATAATTAATAACTAATGACAGTAAAACCCCTAGAACATTTACAATTTGAACGATTAAACCCCCTTGAAATCGACCAAGTCTTACAGCAAAATTCCCTGGTTTACATACCGTTAGGAGCTTTTGAATGGCATGGCCTACATTTACCTGTTGGCCTGGATAGTCTAACATCACATGGAATTTGTTTACGTGCAGCGGACAAAACTGGAGGACTGGTCATGCCTCCTTTTTACTATGGCATGTCTGGCAGTATTTGGCATCACCCACATACTATACTTATCGAGGACGAAGAAATTTTCTTAAAAATTTTAAAAACCACCTTAACCCGGTTAGAAACAATCGGAATAAAAAAAGTTGTCATTTTCACCGGTCATTTTTCTTTAAAGCAGTTAGAAGCACTAATCACCTTAAAGAAAGACTGGCTCAGTATTCAAAACTCTCTGGAGTTGTCAATATTTTCTATTAGCGATTGTCCGACAGTAAAAATAGAAGCCGATCATGGAGCTATATTTGAGACCTCAGTCCTGGCTGAAATAGATCCTAATCTAGTAAAATTGGAAAATTTACCCCCAATAGACACTTACCCTGCTAATGATCCAGATGGCAATAGTAAAGGAGATCATAGGCGGGATCCGAATAATATTTTATTTGGCATTTTTGGGGATGACCCTAGACATTACGATAAATTAACCGGTAAAGTGATAGTGAATAAGATTGTAGATTGGTTAATCCAATCAATTTGAAATATTATATCTTTCTTTTATAAATTCTATCAAAATGTGGTTCAAGGTGCCTCCTCATAGCTGTTCGAAAAGTATCAGGTGTGCCCACTTTTAAATTATCCATCAGCATTCTATGCGTAACAAATTGCCCACTTGAATATTCATATTCTTCTAAAAGAAGATCGGAATGATTAACGTAAACATACTCAAAAACTGGAAGAAGTAAATCTTGAAACTTTTTCAAAGTATCATTATTGGACATTTCATATAGTTTGCCGTGAAAAGCGACTTCTTTGTCCAATGCAAAAACAGACGTTTTAGAAGAGCTTTCTTCTTCCAATTCAACAATTTTTTCCAACTCTAACATGTCTTTCTCTGTTTTATGCTCGAATAAGAAATCAGCCATGCCCATTTCCATTATAAGTCTGAGCTCAAATAAATTTTTAAGGGTATCAGACCCAAGAAGTGTAGGATCGAGGATACGTTGAAAGTTATTCATTATATCTGGATTGGTCAAAACCATCCCCCTATGCTTTTTGGACTCTATTATACCGAGTGTACGTAACCTTAATAGCGCCTCTCTGACAACGGTCCTACTAACACCAAATGATTTTGCAAAATCCAATTCTTTAGGAATGGCATCACCAGCTTTAAGCCTATTTTCTTTAATATATTCAAGCAAACCTAATTCCACCTTATCAACTAATGAAGAGGTCTCAATAGGCTTAATTTTCGATAGTTTTTTCATCTAATTCTCTATAGTTTGTTTATGACTAGAAAAAGTAATTCTACAAAATTACTATAGTTATCCATTATGTCACACATTTTTTTAAATGAATAAGTTAATTATATAAAATTATCCTAATATAATAAAAATTTACTAAATTTGAATTATGTATAACATAATAATATACGAATGATTTATTCTGAGATATATAAAAATGCATTATTAAACGATATAATCCCGTTCTGGGAAAAGCATTCACTAGATAATAACAATGGAGGTTACTTCACATGTTTGGACCGCAATGGCGACGTTTACGATACAGATAAGTTTGTTTGGCTGCAAGGTAGGCAAGCCTGGACTTTTTCTATGCTCTACAACAATGTAGACAGAAAAGACAATTGGTTGCAAACTGCAAAATTGGGAATCGATTTTATCAGGAAATATGGTATGGACAAAGACGGAAATTTCTATTTTTCGCTCACAAAATTGGGTAAGCCACTAGTTCAACCCTATAATATATTTTCAGACTGCTTTGCTGCTATGGCCTTTAGCCAATATGCCAAAGCTACCGGAGACCAAGAAATAAAATCCTTAGCAAAACAAACCTATTTTAACATAATAAATAAAAAAGAAAACCCTAAAGGCGTATATGAAAAAAGTACCGACTATCGCCCCCTCAAAGGCTTTGCCTTGCCCATGATACTCTCAAATTTAGTTTTAGAATTAGAAGATGTTTTGGATTCAAAAGAAGTGGAGAAAACCATCAACTACAGTGTGAAGGAAGTAATGGAAGTGTTCTATCAAAAAGACTCAGGAATTATTTTTGAATTTGTTACACCTGAAGGAACTATTGAGGACAGTTTTAATGGTCGACTATTGAATCCAGGACATGGAATTGAAGCTATGTGGTTTATGATAGATATCGGGGTAAGAAGCAAAAATGAAGACTTGATAAAAAAAGCTACACAGATTATTCTCAATATATTGGAATACAGCTGGGATGAGCAATATGGAGGCATTTTCTATTTTATGGATGCAAAGGGCAAACCTATGCAACAACTAGAATGGGATCAGAAGCTATGGTGGGTACATTTAGAAACATTGGTAGCCTTGTTAAAAGCCTATGAACATACCCAAAACGAAGAAGTATGGAAATGGTTTCTAAAGGTTCACCGATACTCCTGGAGCCACTTCCCTGACCCTGAAAATGGGGAATGGTTCGGGTACTTGAATAGGCAAGGGAAACCTTTGAATAGCCTGAAAGGTGGCAAATGGAAAGGATGTTTTCATGTACCAAGGGCAATGTATCAGTGTTGGAAAAGCCTAGAACAAATTGAGCATATCCAAAATGGCAAGAAAGTAAAATAAGATTTCTTTAGAGGCCATAAATTATTTAAGTGAATTGAATTCATTCTCATGTTATAATTCAGTTGCTTATTAATTAAGGTAAATTGACATTTCCTAAAATTTACAATATGACACTTGTATATGTTAAAAGATAAAATTTAGCACATAATTTATTCAATTACATTGTATTTCTTAAAATCGAATTAAAAAACATTTCATGAAGGTATATAGATCAATTTTTTGCTCATTTTTCCTTTTACTCATTTCCTCATTGCTGTTCTCGCAAAACTCCACAAGCATAGACCTTACTTACGAGCCCGCGTTACCTCCAGTGGCCAATGACAATGTATCCTTGGGATACGCCGGAATGATGGGTGGCGTTCAGGATAACATTGTGATTGCGGCGGGGGGGGCCAATTTCCCAGCTGGGGAAACCTGGGAAGGGGGTACTAAAGAATGGTATGACTCTATATATTACCTTGAGAATGGAACTTGGACTCTATCAAAAAAAACTTTACCATTACCATTGGCATATGGGGCATCTGTTTCTATCCCTGGAGGAATACTGTTTATTGGTGGCAACAACAAAAACCACATCAGCAACGAGGTGTTTCAGGTCTCATTTAACAAAAGCAAAAAAGAAATAGAACTGGAATACTATCCTAATTTGCCCGAACCCTTGGCCTATACCAACGCAGTCTATACAGATGGTTATGTATATGTTGCTGGGGGAATGAATGCGGAGACAAGTTCAAATTCCTTCTATCGGATTAACCTAGAAAATAAAGATCACTGGGAAAAGCTTCAAGATTTTCCAGGAGAACCCCGGGCCGTGCATTCCATGGCGGTACAGGAAACTTCCACCTCCAAGAGCATTTTCCTAATAGGTGGAAGAAATCAAAAAAAAGACGAAGTATCTACCCATTTGACCAATTTTCTTTCCTATGATATCAAGAAAGGGCAATGGAAGAATGAAGGAGATTTGGTACTGAACGGCTCAAAAAAAGTAATCATGGGTGCCTCTGCAGAACCATCCGGATCCATGCATATCCTGGTCTATGGAGGGTCAGATGAAGTGTTGTTCAAGCAATTGGAATCATTGGCAATAGAGATTGAAACAGCAAAAAATGACAGTATTGCGCAGTATTTAACAAAGAAAAAAAATCAAATTCTCATAAATCACCCAGGTTTTAGTAATGAAGTATTGGCTTATAATACTATGACTAATAACTAAGACTTCGTGTGGTCGGTACGGCCAAACATGAAGACCGTGTTGAC
>CAXAVP010000063.1:0-18040 GCA_963972175.1 uncultured Arenibacter sp. | reverse complement strand
CATACCGGAAGTGATATTTTGGATATAGATGTATTCCTTTACGCTTCTGAGATTCTTTTTGAAACTGCCAAAAACTTTCCTGAACTGGAATTCATTGATTTTGGAAGTGGATTTAAAGTGCCTTACAAAGAGGGGGATATTGAAACCAACATAGAGGAGTTGGGCAAGAAACTAGGAAACCGCTTCAATGCTTTTTGCAAGGAGTACGGCAGGGAGCTTACCTTGGCCTTTGAGCCCGGAAAGTTTTTGGTGAGCGCGGCCGGTTTTTTCTTGGCTAAAGTCAATGTTGTAAAGCAGACCACTTCTACGGTATTTGCCAGCATAGATTCTGGATTTAACCATTTGATACGACCTATGTTCTATGGTGCCACCCATAGTATAGACAATATTTCCAATCCGGACGGACGCGAGCGTTACTATTCCATAGTAGGTTATATATGCGAGACCGATACATTTGCAAGTAACAAGCGTATCAGTGAAATATCGGAAGGGGATATTCTCTGCTTTAAAAATGCAGGTGCCTATTGCTTTACCATGGCCAGTAATTACAATTCCAGGTTTAGGCCACCAGAAGTACTATGGCACAATGGAAAGGCCATATTGATCAGGGAAAGGGAAACTTTTGACGACCTTACA
Source organism: uncultured Arenibacter sp. (assembly GCA_963972175.1). Classification (GTDB taxonomy): domain Bacteria; phylum Bacteroidota; class Bacteroidia; order Flavobacteriales; family Flavobacteriaceae; genus Arenibacter. The sequence continues at coordinate 17,404 of CAXAVP010000063.1, read as the reverse complement.
AGAAATCAAATTGACGCCAAAGATCTCTTTACTCCTGTTAAAGAAAATGCAATAGCGAAATAAAATTTCCGTTTTTTCGTTAGTTTTGAAGGGATAACCTGACTAACCCTAAAAAAACATAAGGCATGAAACTAGTTGCAAAGTCATTTTTCAAAATTGCTATTTTAGCAGGGTTGGCCTTTTTGCCAAGTGGCATGTATGCCCAAGAAGTAGACTGGTTGAGTTGGGATGAAGCAGCAAAATTGGCGGAAACAGATAAGAATCCGAAGAAAATTTTTATAGATGTGTACACGGATTGGTGCGGATGGTGTAAAAAAATGGACAAGGATACCTTTCAAAACCCAGAAGTGGCCGAATATATGTCCAAAAACTATTATATGGTGAAACTGGACGGGGAAAGAAAGGAACCTATCGAGTTTAGAGGAAAGACCTTTAAGTTTGTCCCTTCCGGAAGAAATGGATATCACGAATTTGCCGCTGCCCTAATGCAGGGAAAGATGAGTTATCCTACCACTATTTTCTTGGATGAACAGATGAATATGCTTTCTCCTGTACCTGGGTACCAAAAGCCAGGTCCGTTTCTTAAAATTGCCAAATATTTTGGGGAAGACATCCATAAAGAGAAAGACTGGAATACCTACGACAGCGAAAGCAAATAAGGTAATCTTATAGCGCTTAGTGGTATACCACCCCTAACAAAATAAAAAAGACGGTTGATATTGATCAACCGTCTTTTTTTTGTATCTATCTAAAATAGTCAAGGGACTATTTACTACCTACTATAATTTGGGGATTCCTTGGTAATGGTTACATCGTGAGGGTGACTCTCATTAATACCACTGGCCGTAATCTTAACAAATTGACCATTTTCCTTTAGGGCCTCAATATCCTTGGCACCGCAATATCCCATCCCGGCTCGTAGTCCTCCTATAAACTGATGGATACTTTCGTACAAATCACCCTTATAAGGTACACGACCTACTATACCTTCAGGAACCAATTTTTTAATATCGTCTTCCACATCTTGGAAATAGCGGTCCTTACTACCTTGTTTCATGGCTTCTACAGACCCCATACCCCTGTAAGATTTAAACTTACGGCCTTCGTATATGATAGTTTCTCCAGGAGACTCTTTGGTCCCTGCCAACAGTGAGCCCAACATAACGGTGTCCGCTCCTGCAGCAATGGCCTTCGGGATATCGCCAGTGTATCTAATTCCGCCATCGGCAATAACAGGAACACCACTGCCCTTAATAGCCGCAGATACTTCCAAAACAGCCGAAAATTGAGGAAATCCAACCCCTGCCACTACCCTAGTAGTACAAATGGATCCTGGACCTATTCCTACCTTTACAGCGTCGGCACCGGCCTCAACCAAATATTTGGCAGCTTCGCCTGTAGCAATATTACCTACAATCACTTCCAAATCAGGGAATCTACTTTTTACAGCCTTTAATACCGAAACCACACCTTTGGTATGTCCGTGTGCCGTATCTATAACCACAGCATCCACTCCTGCATTAACCAAAGCCTCGGCCCTGTCAACGGCATCCCCGGTAACTCCCAAAGCGGCCGCTACACGAAGTCTTCCGTATTGATCCTTGTTCGCAATTGGTTTCTGTGTAAGCTTGGTAATATCCCTAAAGGTGATTAAACCAACTAGTTTATAATCCTTATCTACAACCGGTAGCTTTTCTATTTTATTCTCCTGCAAAATATCTTCGGCCTGCTCCAAGGATGTTCCCTCACTTACGGTAACAAGATTCTTTGTCGTCATTACCTCTGATATGGGACGGTCGTTGTTCTTTTCAAAACGCAGATCCCTATTGGTAACAATACCTATAAGTTTACCATGATCATCCACAATAGGAATCCCTCCAATGCTAAATTCCTTCATATTGGCCTTGGCATCCCTTACTAAGGAATTAATGGGAAGGGTAACAGGATCTATGATCATACCACTTTCTGCCCTCTTTACCTTACGAACCTTTAAGGCCTGCTGCTCTATGGTCATGTTCTTGTGCAACACACCAATGCCACCTTCCTGCGCAATGGCAATAGCCATGCGGGATTCCGTAACCGTATCCATAGCCGCCGAAACGATAGGAACGTTGATGGTAATATTTCTTGTTAATTTTGATTGAATATTGACTTCTCTGGGAAGTACTTCCGAAAAAGCCGGAACTAATAATACGTCGTCATACGTAAGACCTTCTCCGACAATTTTATTTAGGTGAGCTTGCATAGCAATTAAAGATTAATTGCGTGCAAATATACTACATTTAAAGGAACTTAGGAACACTTATAAAATTAATTGGCCACAACGTTTTTTTGACACAGTTGATAAAGTACCAGAAGAGCCGAAACTGTATAGGTAAGCGTCATAAGAAAACCCGAAAAAATAACCACATATTTCATCCACAACAGGCCGGACCACATTAAATAAATACCTCCAAAAGTCAATATAACCGACAAAAGGGGCTCAACAGTTAGAAATATTTTGAGTTTTTGCGGAAGCTTGCTAAGCCAAACCAGCCCCCCCAATAGAAAAAATATTAATGACATGGATAAAATGTGGGTATGGATTATAGTGAGCATTTCCCTATCCCCTTTCTTAAATTTCATCACCTCGGCCTCCTCATCATCTTCATTTCCCAAATAATTCTCTACAATACCATCTGGTGAGGAGGTACTGGTTTGGGAAACGAACAAGAGCCCGGTATAAAAGCCTATACTTAACACTAGAACAAAAGTGGCCACAAACCATTTTATCCCCTTTGGCAATACAGTTAACAGCCCATTATAGTTCATTAAAGAATATTTTTTTCTTGAAGTATCCCAACGGTCTGTAGTAAATTGTCCATTGAGTTGGTCATGGAACGCACCGATATGGTAGCTCCAGATATACCATCTATATTGGTCTGGTAGTTAACCCTATCCCGACCCGTTTTTCCCATAAATTGTTGCAACCATCTCTTGCTACCGATTTCACCTCCATATTCTTCACGATAGACAAGAATTTTGGAATGGACAACGCTCAATTGATCATTGAACACCACCAGATAGTCAAAAGTTGCAGTCTTGCTGGGAGCGTTATCTACGAAGATATACCCAACAATACGATCCCCGTCCAACAATTTGAAAAAGTTATCGGAGGTAATTTTTGCAGGCAATTGAGCATTTATGGAATTAGGTACCTCTACCGCTGTCAAAGATAGATCATTGGCACCAAAAACCTTCTCCACTTCCTTGTCCACCTTTTTCTTTAGTTTCTGTGGCAGACCAAAACCAAACAACGTTAAAGCCAAAACCAGTATAAAACCAGTAATTTTATTTCCGTTTTTCATACGACAAAAGTACTAATTTAGAATCATTTTTAATAATATATTGGAACGTTTGGGTATATTTTTTATCAAATCTTTCCTTTTGATCTAGAATGGAGTGACACAAGCCCTTTTAAAAAAAAACTCCGACAAAAATCCTTAGAGGAATATTTACCGGAGTTGATTTAATAGATTATAGATCTAATTGGGGCCTATCAGTTCATTAGACACCCCTTTTAAAACCAAACGCCAATTCCAAAATTCAATCTATCCTTTACTCCATCACCGGAAAGGGCATTATCCCTAAATTGATAGTCTCCTTTTAAAACTACTCCTGGGGCAATATGATAGCTTAAACCGGTAGTTATATCCGTTCTATCATAAGCCTCATTTTTCGAAAGGCTACCTGCAGTATCGGCGTGGGTATTATAGTTTTCATAACGGGCGAAGGCAAACAATTTCTGCTCATTGCCACTTGGCAATAAATTGTAAGCTCCTTCTACATAATATCCTTGAAGCGCACTTCCTAGGTCTTTATTGGCCAAGGCATTATAGGCCTCGGTATCTGAAAGAGAGGCATAAATAAACTGACCTCTAGCTGTAAAGCGTTCATAGGCATAACGGGCATCAAACCCGAGCATGGAAATACCGATATTGGCTCCATCCAAATTTTCTACATCGTCAGCGGCTTGGGTTTTACCAAAGTAAGTTGAAAAGCCCAAACGAAGACCGGGAATTCCATAATAATCCAGCTTTGTAGCCAGGTTAGGGCTATCTACAGTAGACTGAATTCCTTTTTGTCTCCCCCCTCGAAGTCCGTTAGACCCCTTTAAGAAACCAGAAATCCCACCTTCGCCGTCAGCTTCTGTAGATTTAAAGCCATTAAATATATACGCTTGATATCCCAAAGAAAGGTTATTGAACCTTCCACTGACACCAATACCCAATTCCCTCCAAGTGGTAGGGACAATGACATTGTCCAAGGCAGGTCTTTCGGTCCCGTTAAAGGTAGTAGGCTCGTGAAATTCATTTATAATTCCCATAGGAACCAACATCAAACCACCTCTTAGGTTAACATTATTGGCAACATTATAGTTAACAAAAGCCTGCTCTACATATATTTCCTCTACATGCTCTACTTCCAATTCCGTGATAAACTGGGTTTTATCGTTAAACCGATAACCCAATAATAACACAAGACGCTGTACATCCAACTCCCCGTTGTCGCCTTCCGGTTGGTTATACAACATTTCCCCATAAGCACCAATTGTCACCGCAGAACCATAATTCCCGGACAGTAACCGCTGGGCTGCATTTAGCTGTTTTTGAGGGTTGAGCATGATGGAGTCCGTTGCCGTTTGCGCTAGCATACAGGTAGACAAAAAGAGAGTGAATAAATAAACAAAATTTCTCATTCTTAGATATTTTTATTTAGACTGATTGTAAATAATTAAAAAACGAGTGCAAATATAATAGCAGGAAGTATATTCACAAATTTTATTTAAAATTAATCTAAATAAAAGTTAAAATTTAACATCTGAGTGATATGTAGTGATAGTTTGCTAATGATAGGAAGCGAATAAATCGCTGGCCTTATTGAATGCAGCTTCAAAAGCCATCCAATTTACGTTGGTATCCACCTTGGCGCTGGTGAAGTATGAAAGCATTTTTTCAGTTGGCATATTGCCCGTAAGTTCATCCTTGGCCATAGGACAGCCTCCAAAGCCCTGAACTGCCCCATCAAACCGTCTACAGCCTGCCTTATAGGCTGCATCAACTTTTTCATGCCATTTGGATGGAGTGGTATGTAAATGCGCCCCAAATTCAATTTCTGGAAATTTTGGGATTAAATTGGAGAACAAATAATCTATGACTTCTGGAGTGGAAGATCCTACGGTATCTGAGAGCGATAATATTTTCACCCCCATTCCGGCCAATCTCTCTGTCCATTCGGCTACTACTTCCACACTCCACGGATCACCGTATGGATTACCAAAACCCATCGATATATAAGTCACAACCTCTTTACCGTTGCCGTCGGAAATAGCCAATATTTCCTTTAAAGTCTCAACAGATTGGGCAATGGTTTTGTGGGTATTCCTCATTTGAAAATTCTCGGAAATGGAAAAGGGGTATCCCAAATAATTAATGGAACCGTATTCTGCAGCATCCCGAGCCCCTCTAACATTGGCTACAATGGCCAATAATTTACTACTGGTCTTGGATAGGTCCAATTGTTTTAGCACATCGGCGGTGTCTACCATTTGGGGAATGGCCCTAGGCGAAACAAAACTACCAAAATCAATAGTGTCAAATCCACAATTCAGTAAGGACTGAATGTACCTGACCTTATTTTCTGTTGGAATAAATGTCTTGATGCCTTGCATTGCATCCCTTGGACATTCTATTATTTTAATGGTTTTGGACATTCCCTGATTATAGCTTTATCAAAATTAGTATTATTTAATCAGATAGTAATAAATAAAAAGCTATGCCGACAAAAACAAATATCTGAAGCCACTTTAAATAACGGCCCAATTGTCCATTTTCCCGAATGTATTTGGAAATAATAGCGGAAAGAACCGCAATACTACTAAAAACAAAGAATGACGTTATAATAAATAAACCTCCCAACATATAAAACTGTATGACAACACTTAAATGGTCACTGAATAAAAAACCAGGAAAAAAAGCCAAGAAAAAGATGGTTACCTTGGGATTTAGCACGTTCATAATAAACCCTCGTTTATAAAGTACTAGCAGTGATTGCTTGCCGCCATTTCCATTCCCAATTTCCAAGTTATCCCCACTTTTGTACACCCTAAAAGCCAAATAAAATAGATATAGGGCACCAAATAATTTAATGGTAAAAAACAGTTGGGGATATTGTTTTAGTATGGCGGAAACACCGAATGCCAATAAACTGGTATGTACCAAGCATCCCGTCATCAATCCTGCTACTGTGGCTATTCCGTATTTTTTACCATTGGTAATACTCTGTATCAATACAAATATATTATCGGGTCCCGGGGATATGGCCAAGGCTGCAGTAGCAAAAATAAAGGTCAGTAATATTTCGTAATTCAAGGCGCTGTAATTTTTGCGAACATTCCATTTACGGCCACGGCTAACCTAAGGCCTAACAAGATGGTTAATTATCCGGACTATATCCTACAATAATCCAACTTTTTTATATCTTCATCAAAAATATATCATTAAATATGAAACCAGTTTTTTATTCCATTAGCCTATTGGCTGCCATTTTATTAATGAGTTTTAACTCCACAAACAATTGTAACGTGAGCCAAGGTTTACACAAAGAGACATCCAAGGCGCAAGATAGTGTATTGCGTCATGTAGTACTGTTTAAATTTAAGGAAAACACCTCCAAGGAGGATATTGCCAAGGTAGAGGAAGCCTTTGCCGCCCTGCCTTCCAAGATACCGCAAATTGCAGGCTACGAATGGGGGCTTAACAATAGCCCTGAAGGATTGAACAAGGGATTAACCCATTGTTTTTTCCTTACATTCAACAGTGAGGAAGACCGCGCCATTTACCTTCCCCATCCTGATCACAAGGCATTTGGAGCTATCTTAACACCACATTTGGAAGATGTTACCGTTGTAGATTATTGGACCAAATAGCATCACGCTATTAAAATCAAGAACAACTTACTTTGTTCTTAAAAAATAGGGTTATCCAACAGTTGGATAACCCTATTTTATTTAATGATTCCAGCTAGTGCGGTACAAAGTAAAACCTTTACTTTTTTAGCCCTTGCTATTTTTTACAATGGCTTTGTTAATGCTCTTGATAAGGGCAGGTCCCTCATAAATAAATCCGGTCCACAATTGCACAAGATCTGCACCAGCGTCCAGTTTTTCCAAAGCATCCTCAGCAGAATGAATCCCACCTACCCCGATAATAGGAAAAGCCTTTTGGCTCTTTTCCGCTAGGAAGCGGATTACCTCCGTACTACGGTCTTTCAATGGTCTACCACTTAACCCCCCGGTTTCCTGCTGTAAACTGGCACTGGAACTTAAGTTTTTTCTGGAGATGGTAGTATTGGTAGCAATTACCCCATCTATTTTAGTATCCTTCACGATTCCTATAATATCCATCAACTGCTCATCCGTTAAGTCGGGCGCAATTTTTAATAGGATCGGCTTTTCCCTTACCTTTTTGACCCCTGCCAATTTGGAATTTTCCTTCTTAAGCCCTTTTAACAACAAGGTCAGCGGTTCCCTATCCTGAAGTTCCCTTAAACCTGGTGTATTGGGTGAACTTACATTTACAACAAAATAATCTACATGATCAAAAAGGGCATCAAAGCAAATAAGGTAATCGTTTGCCGCCATATCGTTTGGCGTTACCTTATTCTTCCCAATATTCCCCCCAATGAGTACGCTATGATTTTTTTTAAGGTTTTTCACCGCCTCAAGCACCCCCATATTATTAAAGCCCATTCTATTGATTATAGCCTGATCCTCTTTTAAGCGAAACAAGCGCTTTTTGGGATTTCCCTCCTGAGGTTTGGGTGTCAAGGTCCCAATTTCGATAAATCCAAAACCAAAATCGGATAATTCATTGTATAGTTTTGCATCCTTGTCAAATCCCGCGGCCAGCCCTACCGGATTGGGAAATTTTAATCCAAACAATTCCCTTTCCAAACGTGGGTCTTTAACCATATAAATAGCACGGAAAATCTTAGAAAACCCTATGCGGTTAAGAAAACGGACCGAATTAAAAATTAGGTGGTGTACCTTTTCCGGATCTAACGCAAAAAGTAAGGGACGAAGTACAAATTTATACATGAAAATTATTTTCGGCAAAAATACAAACTAACCGAAGTATACAATCCTTTAAAACCGCTTTTTATTAACATTGGCGCAGAAGTTATTCTGTCTGTATAACCAATGGTATCCTGGACACCTCTTTACACAATGCTTTATAGCGGTCATATTGTTTTTCATTGAACAATGCCAAAAGCCGCAGGTCATACTTTAAAAAAACCTGCTTTATCTTTTCCTCCAATACCCTATGCTTTTCTCCCAAGGCCATTAATTCTTCTGGAGTACTTTGAGGATGGTGTTCAAAAAGATTTTGACGCTCCTCATCCAATAATTTTATTTCCAGTTCCAAGGCTGCTTTATATTCCTCCAGCTTTTGTACCTGTTCCTCCCTTAACTGAAAAATTTGAATTATGGTATCGGTATCCGTTACCCCTATAGCAAGACTACAATCTTCTTGTGCAGGCAAAGTAAACCATATTCCAAGAACCAATAAAAAGAAAGTAAATACTTTGGACGACATAGACTTCAATCTGATTAGATAACAAATATAAGCTAATAATACCAGTACAGAGGGCCACAAAAAAAACCAAGGTACTACAACCACTATCCCTGAAAAGTACAAAAACCAAGGTCTACCCCTTAGATTAATAGTTTATATTGACCTTTAACCAAAATCAGTAAAAACAAAAATATGCTGTACTTTTAGCCAAAATTTATTCCAATGCAAAATATTATAGATCGTTTTATAAGATATATTTCCGTAGATACACAGAGCGACCCAAATTCTACCGCTACCCCAAGCACCGAAAAACAATGGACACTAGCCCATAAATTAGTAGCAGAACTAAGAGAGATAGGGATGCAGGATGTGGTAATAGACGACAAGGCCTATATAATGGCTACCCTCCCCAGTAATATAGATAAAGAGGTTCCTACCATTGGGTTCATATCCCATTTTGACACCTCCCCGGATTTTACGGCCACCAATGTAAATCCCCAAATAATTGAAAATTACGATGGAGGTGATATTGTTTTGAATAAAGAAAAGAACATAGTGCTTTCTCCCAGCTACTTTGATGACCTTTTACAATATAAGGGCAATACCCTCATCACTACTGATGGAAACACCTTATTGGGAGCAGACGACAAAGCCGGTATAACCGAAATAGTAACGGCAATGGAATATTTAATCAATCACCCGGAAATTAAGCATGGGAACATCAGGGTTGGCTTTACCCCTGATGAAGAAATTGGCCGTGGTGCCCACCATTTTGACGTTGCCGCCTTTGGTGCAGAATGGGCATATACCATGGACGGTAGTCAAATAGGAGAATTGGAATATGAAAATTTTAACGCTGCCGGAGCCAAAATAACCATTAAGGGCAAAAGCGTACATCCAGGTTATGCAAAAAATAAGATGGTCAATGCCCTGATCATAGCCAATGAATTTATATCCCAGTTACCGAGCGATGAAATACCTCAAAAAACCACGGGCAGGCAAGGGTTCTTCCACCTACATCATATAAGCGGGGAGATAGAGTTGGCGGAATTGGAATTCATAATCCGGGACCACGATATAACCAAATTTGAACAACGTAAGCAATTGCTCAAGGATATTGCTACAAAATTAAATGATAAGTACGGGGAATATGTTGTGGTAAATATTAAGGACCAATATTTTAATATGCGCGAGAAAATTGAACCGGTAATGCATATAGTCGATATTGCAAAGGAAGCCATGGAATCTCTCGACATCACCCCTATAATTAAGCCCATTCGTGGAGGTACCGATGGTTCACAATTAAGTTATATGGGCCTCCCATGTCCCAATATTTTTGCTGGAGGCCACAATTTTCACGGAAAATACGAATATGTCCCAGTAGAAAGTATGCATAAAGCAGTTGAAGTTATCGTAAAAATTTGCGAACTTACTGCCAAGAGGGAAGGTAAATAGAACTTCCCTTCCCAAAAGTTAAACTAGGCGCAACATGAAAGACAAAGAGAAAATTGATGCCTACTATAATAAGGAACAACCTTTTAAGGAAGGGATCGGATTACTTCGCAAATTGGCCCTTAAAGCAACATTAACGGAAACCTTTAAATGGGGGAGTCCGGTATACACCATTGACAATAAGAATGTTCTGGGCATTTTAGCCTTTAAGAACCATTTTGGGATATGGTTTTTTCAGGGTGTATTTCTATCGGACCCCATGAAGGTTTTAGTAAACGCACAGGAGGGGAAGACCAAGGCAATGCGGCATTGGAAGTTTAACGCTATAGATGAAGTTGAAGAGGAAACCGTTCTACTCTACTTTCAAGAAGCGATTTTCAACCAGCAAAAAGGCAAAGTGTATATACCTAAAAAGGAAAGTAATACAACCCTACCCGCTCTCTTAAATGAAGCACTGGAAAAGAATGCGGAACTGAAACAGAACTATAATCAACTTCCCCCATATAAGCAGCGGGAATACCGAGAATACATTGGCGATGCCAAACAAGAAAAGACCAAACAAAGAAGACTGGAAAAATGCATCCCTTTAATTATTAAAGGTAAGGGACTCCATGACAAGTTTAGGAGCCAGAGCTAGCGGACGAGGATCTTTTAAGCTATAATAAGTCAAAGATTATTAAACAGTTTGAAGCACATCATCGTGAGGTGTTTTCCAACACCACCACAGATGGTCCTTTGGACAGCCATTTTTGTCCCAATCCGGTGGTATCTCCCAAAGCGGTAAAATAAACAAAAGAGCCTAATGCAAGGTCTACATCCCCATCGGCATCCATATCTTCTGCATCCATAACAATCCACCTGCCATTGGTTGCCTCTGGAAAGGAAAAATCATCAAATTTCATATCCCCTACATTTTCCAAATAAACAAAGCTCTCCTCTGGACTACTGTAATAGTCTGGAAAAAAAGAAATAGCAGCTATATCCAGATCACCATCCAAATCAAAATCCCTGGGTATTGCTTTATAAGCTCCATTCAAGGGATAGAAAAATGACTGTTGAAAATCAAGACCACCTTGGTTCAGAAAAATATAAACCCCGTGATATGGCTTTAATATGGGGGTTTTATCGGCATTATCCCCACAAACATAGAGAATGTCATCCAAGCCATCATCATTGAAATCTGCCAACTCCATGTACTGGGAACCATTTAGGGGAAGAAATGAAAGCAACCTTTTCTCCCCAAAAGAACCATTGCCCTGATTTTCGTAGTAAAAGACACCCTCATCGCCCTGCGCCATTAAGGCCATCACATCTTGCAATCCGTCCCCATTCATATCTTTTATCATTGCAGTTATGGCCCCTGGTCTATTATTTAAAACTTGCCTTTCATACCGATCTCCTCCCTTTTTAAGAAAGCAGACCAACTTCCCGGTTTCATTTCCATATTCACATACCACAATATCTTCCAATCCATTGTTGTTGAGGTCTCCATAGGCCACATGTACCGGACGTGTAAGACTGTCAAGGATAGTTTTTGAAGCGTTGTAAATCTTACTGCCTCCGGTCCTATAAATTTTCTGCAACATCCCGTCCGGGGAATCGTGCGGAAAAATACTTTTACCAACGGTTGTCAAATACAGGGTATCCCTTTTTTCACGGTAATCAATGGGAGACAGCTTCACCCCCATAACGTGGTCCTTGTCCAAATTGGACGTTAAAAAGGATAAGGAATTTATATTCCGTTTTCCATCGGCAAATACCACTCCTTTATTTTGGGGAAGTAATTTAACCATAGTGGTTAGTGCCGGGGTTTGAGAAAAAGTAGGTTCCTTATAGGTAAAATGCTTTAACCCCATTTCTGGTTTTGCGCTTCGTTTAGGGGGCAATAGGATATCTGGTGCGTTGCGCAAGTAATAGTCTATAATTTTCTCCCAATCTTCTTGGGCTAAAAGTGGATTTGCCGGAAAAACATTGGCCTCCCTTACATGCACTCCCCCTCTTGAATCAAAGAGACTATCATACTGCATTTTATCCCTATGTATGCCTAAACGATGTCCCATTGCAGGTAGCACATCATTTGCCCAACTGGATTTTGGCAATAGGGCGGGTTCTACAAAAAGATGACAGCTGGCACAATGGATCTGAGCCAATTGCTCACCAGCTAGGTTTGTGGCCGGGATTTTTTGAGTCTCCATTCCCCGATTCCCCTTTTTTTTTCCTGTACAAGAAGTCAATTGCCCAACACAGATGAACAGTAGTAGAATGGCTTTAGCAACCCATTTAATGTGGAAGGATTCATTCATTATTAAAAACGATAAGCTTTCTTGCTAAGATACCATTGTATTTTATTGTTTGGCAGTTCTTCTGAAGATTTTCGGTCTTAGCGCTCAAGTAAAAGGCAATTTTATCATATTGCAATAAAAAATAATGAACTAAGGATTGTATACCCTAATTTTACATTAAATACCTAATATGAAAAATACCATTTCCCATAGAGTCGCCGATTTTCTTAAGAATTTCCCTCCATTCAATGTCTTGGGCCCAAAGGATATTGAAACCCTATCGGAAGAAGTAACGATTATCTATAAAGAAAAGGACAGTATTGTTTTTTCTGAGGCCGACGAACCACATGCACACTTCTACGTTGTTCACAAAGGGGCCGTTGCCCTTAAAAAAGGGGCGGACAAAAGAATAATGGATATGTGCGACGAAGGGGATATTTTTGGGCTCCGGCCACTAATGGCCTTGGAAAACTACAAAATGAGTGCTAGGGCACATGAAGAAAGTATTTTGTATGCTATCCCTATAGACATCTTTAAGCCCTATGCCAGAAACAATATTGAAGTTGGCAATTTTCTTATTGAAAGTTTTGCGTCCAACACCAGAAACCCGTATTCTAAAAGTCACCGTGGCAAATTATATGAAGAGGTACCAGATCTTCACCCTATAGCGCCCAACACCCAAGTTTTGGATTTACAAAGGGTACAGTATTCCAAGAAATTGGTAAGCTGTTCCCCCGGCACTTCCGTAAAATCCATCGCAAAAAAAATGACGGATAAAAATGTCGGGGCCATGTTGGTACTAAAGGACAAAATGCCCATAGGGATCATAACTGATAAGGATCTTCGCAACAATATTGTTAGCGGAAAATATCCCATAACCACCAAGGCCTCGGAAATAATGATCTCCCCGGTCATAACCTACGACAAAAACCTGACCATTACCCAGGCCCAAATGGCCATGATGAAGAGCAATATAAGCCATTTATGTATCACTAAGGACGGAACCCCAAATTCTAAGGCAATAGGTATACTTTCCAAGCACGATGTTATGGTGGCCCTTGGCAACAACCCGGCCGTATTGATAAAGGCTATAAAAAGATCCAAAAAGATCAAGTCTATAAAACGCATTAGAAAAAGCGTAACCTATCTTTTGCAGGATTACTTGGACCAAAATATACCTTTAACATTAACCACGAAAATAATTTCTGAGCTTAACGATGCCTGTATAAAACAAATTATAAAACTGTCCTTAGCCGAAATGCCGGATAAACCACCGGTAAACTTTGCTTGGTTGGCCCTGGGATCCCAAGGCAGAAGTGAGCAACTACTTCAAACCGATCAGGACAATGCACTTGTATTTGATGATGTGCCAGAGGAAAAACTTACCGATACGACCAATTATTTCCTAAAACTAGCCAAAATTGTAAACAAGGGCCTTTTCGATATTGGTTATGACTATTGTCCTGCCGAAATGATGGCCTCTAACCCCAGTTGGTGTTTGAGCTTGGAACAGTGGAAAAAAACCATTGCTCAATGGATCATAAACCCGGGTACAGACGAGGTATTGCTTTCCTCCATCTTTTTTGACTACAACATTACCTATGGGGATGCCGATTTGGTAAACCAACTGTCGGAACACATATTTGAAACCACCAAAAATTATCCAATTTTTTACTTGCACCTTGCTAGTGGGGCCTTGCAAAACCCTTCTCCAACAGGTTTTTTTAGACAGTTGTTGGTAGAGCAGGACGGAAAACACAAGGATACGTTTGATTTAAAAAGGAGGGCCTTAATGCCCTTGACCGATGCAGCCAGGGTCTTAATTTTATCACATTCGGTAAAATCTATAAATAGTACAGCGGAGCGATTTGAGAAATTGGCGGAGTTGGAACCCAACAATGAAGAAATTTTTATGGCCTGTTCCTACGCCACAAGGGCATTGTTAAAATTTAGGACCAAACAGGGACTACTGCACAACGATTCCGGTAGATATATTGCCATTGACCAATTAACCAAAGAGGAACGGATCAAATTAAAGAGAACTTTTAAGACCATTAAAGAAATCCAAGAATTGGTCAGTATTAGATTTAAGGTAACAAACCTATTGAGATGATACACTTTTTTAAGAAGAAAGTACCTAATTACCCCGAATTCTGGCAGGAGTACGAGAAGAGCTTTGAAGAAAAGCACAAGGAAGACCCCAATCACGTCAGGTTTGTGGTCTTGGATACCGAAACCACAGGATTTGATTATCTAAACGACAGAATACTCTGTATTGGGGCGCTGAGTTTGTACAATAAAAACATTGCCATAAACCAAAGTTTGGAACTGTATATTAAACAAGAACATTATAATGCAGAGACCGCAGAAATCCACGGTATCCTAAAAAATGGAGGTGCCTCTTACATAAGCGAGGAAGAGGCCTTGAAACAATTTTTAGGCTACCTAAAAAATGCCATCATAGTTGCCCACCACGCAATTTTCGATATTAACATGATAAACAAAGCCCTGCAAAGGCAGGGACTCCCGAAACTTAAAAACAAGTATCTTGACACCTCCAACCTATATAAGAAAACGCTATTAAACTCCAATGTCTTTAAAAAAAAGGAGCATTATTCCTTGGACGAATTGGCGGAGAAATACGATATCTCAAAAAAAGATAGGCATACCGCTATTGGTGATGCCTATATCACTGCCATTGCTTTCCTTAAAATAAAAGGCCGACTAAAAGGTAAAGGGCAATTAAAATTAAAAGATCTTTTAAAAATGGGTTAGCCTACTTTTCCAATGAACTGAGGTAATCCAATACATTTTTCTCAATTCTTTCCTGAATAGCGGTAATATCACCCTTAACAAAGGTCTCTCCGGTAATATTCTCAAATAGTTCTATATATCGGTCCGAAACAGTTGTAATGTAATCATCACTCATTTCTGGTACTGTCTGTCCTGGTAAACCTTGGAAGTCATTGCTAATCAGCCATTGTCTTACAAATTCCTTCGACAACTGTTTTTGGGCCTCCCCCTTTTCTTGACGCTCCCCATAGCCTTCAGCATAAAAGAAACGTGAGGAATCCGGGGTGTGGATTTCATCTATCAATACGATCTTACCGTCTTGGGTCTTTCCAAATTCATATTTGGTATCTACCAAGATCAAACCTCTTTTAGCGGCAATCTCCGTGCCCCTTTGGAATAGTGCCTTGGTATATTGCTCCAATACTAGGTAGTCGGCTTCACTGACGATCCCTTTTTTTAGAATATCTTCACGGGAAATATCCTCATCGTGATCACCCATTTCCGCCTTTGTTGCCGGAGTGATGATGGGCTCCGGAAACTTGTCATTTTCCTTCATCCCTTCGGGCATGGCCACCCCGCACAACACTCTTTTCCCCAGCTTGTATTCCCTGGCTGCATGACCGGATAAATAGCCCCTAATCACCATTTCCACCTTAAAAGGCGTACAGGCGTGCCCAACAGCCACATTGGGATCTGGTGTAGCCATAAGCCAATTGGGAACAATATCTGAAGTATCAGCCATCATCTTGGTGGCAATCTGGTTCAGGATCTGACCTTTATAAGGTATCCCTTTGGGCATCACTACATCAAAAGCGGAAAGTCTATCGGTGGCTATCATTACCAAAATATCATTATCCAAATGATATACCTCCCTTACCTTTCCTTTATAAACACTTTTTTGCCCAGGGAAGTTAAAATTTGTATCAATTATTGTGTTGCTCATTACTTCTATTAGTTGTTATGCTCAATTCCTTTATAGGCTTCTATCACCTTTTTTACCAATTTATGCCTAATTACATCCTTATCGTCCAAATAAATAATTTTTATCCCATCAATTTTCTGTAATACCAGCAAGGCCTCCTTAAGACCAGAAATAGTTCTTCTAGGCAAATCTATCTGACCAGGGTCCCCGTTTACCAAAAACTTAGCGTTTTTACCCATTCTGGTAAGGAACATTTTCATTTGGGCATGTGTGGTATTTTGTGCCTCGTCCAGAATCACAAAGGCATTGTCCAAGGTTCTACCCCTCATAAAGGCCATTGGTGCAATCTGTATGGTACCATTTTCCAAATAGTGGGCCAATTTCTCTGGTGCAATCATATCCCTTAATGCATCATATAAAGGCTGCATATAAGGATCCAATTTTTCCCTGAGGTCACCGGGTAAAAATCCCAAATTCTCCCCAGCTTCCACCGCTGGTCTGGTAAGGATAATACGTTTTACTTGCTTTTCCTTGAGGGCCTTTACAGCCAAAGCAACCCCCGTATATGTTTTTCCCGTTCCTGCCGGTCCTACGGCAAAAACCATATCATTGTCCTTGGCGGCATCTACCAATCGCCTTTGATTGGCAGTTTGAGCCCTTATAAGCCTTCCGCTAACGCCATGGACCAATACTTCGCCACTGGATTCGGACGACTCAAATGCTTCCGTACCATTGGTAGCCAATAACCTTTCTATATTGTTCTCGTCCAATTTGTTGTACTTGGCATAATGAGCAGTGAGCAAATCGAACCTTTTGTCAAATTCGTCCAATAGATCCTCATCCCCATAAACCTTAATTTTATTACCTCGAGCAACTATTTTAAGCTTGGGAAAGTGCTTTTTTAATAAATCTATATTTTCATTATTTTGCCCAAAAAATTCTCTTGGGCTAATGTCCGTAAGTTCTATGATAAGTTCGTTCAAAGAATAGAAGTATTATTAGGTTTAGATATACAATATATATTTTGGTTCGCTGATTTTTTGTGTAATTTTGTTTCACAAAATTAAGTAAAAAACAACTCACCAAACCAAAAACATATCAACAGTCCTCTATGGCGATAATTACATTAACTACTGATTTTGGACATAAAGACCATTTTGCAGGGGCCATTAAAGGGACAATTTACAAGGAATTGGCCGATGCCAGAATTGTTGATATTTCACATTCCATAGCCCCGTTCAACATTCAGGAATGCGCTTATATCCTTAAAAATTCATATAAGAATTTCCCTGACGGCAGCATACATATCGTAGGAGTCGACTCTGAACTGTCTCCAGAGA
>CAXAVP010000062.1:0-18231 GCA_963972175.1 uncultured Arenibacter sp. | reverse complement strand
CCGAATGATGGTAGGATAAATGACTTTGATACCTGCTATGTGGGCATTACTAAGGACGGTACTCCTTGTTGTCATTTGTGGTTAATAGATGCTTCTCAAAATGGAAAGTTAAAACGGGCTTGGGGTAATAATTTCCCAGTAATAAGTAATGATGAACTTCTGGTAGAGAATGTATATACAGTACCTAAATATAGGGGTATGGGAATTTTTCCAACCGTTTTGGATGACATTGTAGGAAAAAGCAGGGAGCTGGGCGCTAAATACGTAATCTCATTTGGGGAGGCAAGTAATATCAATATGTCGCGTTCTTTTGTTTATGCAGGATTTCAACCTTATGTCTTAAGAAGAAAGAAATGGTTCTTATTTAATAAATCCATCAAATTTGAGGAAATCCCAGAGAAAGAAATGGTTCAATTTAAGCAATATACGGCAGCCTATAGGGCTAAGCTTGTGGAATGAGCTTAACACATTAGATTAGGAAAGATCCTGTCTAATGTTTTTATATATTACCCGATCTTCTCGGAAGCTTTCTGGTAGGTGCGTTGTCAGACTTGGTGATGCTTTAAAAATAAATGTTGAATATTTTATTATAAGTGATAGGCAACTATCTAATGTTAAACAATAAAAATAGCGGAGGCATGCCTCCGCTATTTTCTATATAAACATTTTAAGTACAATTATATTTTGCAGACTACGTCAAATAAACAGTCTTCCTTATTCAATTTCCTTTCTGATCACCTGCATAAAGGCATTGAGTGTACGTTTTTCCAAGAAGTTGTTGAAGATTTCTCGGTTATTTGTGTTATCGGAGTTAAGACAGGTAGTCATTGTTGATGCCAATGCTTTTACGTTTTCTGTTTCGCATGTGTAAATACCGTTTATATCGTCTATTCCACCAGCACTAATAGTGGACACAACGTTGTTGTTCAATGTCATCATTTGAAGCAATACGTTTGGAAAACCTTCTATTCTGGAAGACAATACGCACATTCTGGCCAGTTTAAAATAGGGAAAAGGGTTTTTAGAGAATCCTTTTAATATTACCCGCTTTCGTAAATCTAGTTCGTTGATAATGGTTTGCAATGAATCGTGCTCTACGCCTTCGCCAAGAATCCATAATTCTAGATTGGGATATTGATCTTTGATCTCGTTGAAAGAATGGATTAAAATATCAAACCCCTTGGCTGGGACAAGCCTGCCAGCTGCGACAATAAATTCAGAGCTCTGGTTAATTTTATTTCTCTTTTCAGAATTGGTTCTTACAAGATCTAGGTTAATAGGGTTTTTTTGAACAATAACATTGAGCTTTTTTTTCATCCAGGGTATTTCCGCCAAGAGTTGATTTTTCATGAATTCAGTTTGGCAGATTAAGAGATCTACTTTTGAATAGCCTACTTGGTAGGCAATTTTATAACGTAGTAATTTTAGTCCACTTAGTAAGTGAAAAATTGAATTCGATTCCCTTACGATAACTTTTGTATTTTTTAGAAATCCTAAACGCTTCATAAACCCGAGCATGGCATTGATTAATGTTTGCGAAGAGAGGGTATGTTTAATTGAGTGACCAATTCTAAAGCGAATAATGAAAAAGAACAAAGCAATATATCCTAAAAAGTAACTGGGAAATGGGGAGTAGATCAATCTACATCTATTTTCCAGATATTTCCATCCATCCAATCTTTCGGAATTTAGGAAATAGATAGTACATTCTTGCCCAGAAGAACTTAAATGATCTGTTAAATTCATTAAAAGTTGCTCGGCCCCTCCACCTAAACGGTCATTGGGAACCACAATCAACCAATCAATACTTTTTTTCATTTTATTATATTTAAGAATAACTGTTCGTATTTGAATAATATTACTTCTTTACTAAACTTTTTGTAGACAGATTTGTTAATTGTTCGGGGATCTAATGGGGTTGAAACTAAATAACTTATTTTATTTAAGAACTCTCTTTCATTTTTAACAATAAAACCATTGACTCCATTTTCAATTATTTCTTTGGTTCCTCCTGGTGCATCATAGGCTATTACTGGAGTGCCAACAGCACAACTTTCCAATAGGGCATTAGGAAATCCTTCTGTAAA
Organism: uncultured Arenibacter sp.; assembly: GCA_963972175.1. Classification (GTDB taxonomy): domain Bacteria; phylum Bacteroidota; class Bacteroidia; order Flavobacteriales; family Flavobacteriaceae; genus Arenibacter. The sequence goes on along the minus strand of CAXAVP010000062.1, from coordinate 16,144 downwards.
AGACGACAAAACAAAACAATTTTGATAGATTGAATCTTTATTTTTCTTAGAAATCATACTTTTGATTTTATTCCATTCATTTCTGTTTGTTCTATAAGAATGTTTCCTGTTCTCCAGTACTACCAATTTTCAATAAAATATGCGTCTTAAGTAATACAACTTCTTTAATAACCATAATCTGATTTTTTCAGTTTTAAGAGTGGCAGCTGTAATTGCCTTTAAATTATTTAGGTTCAATTGCAGTAATTCTAGAACTCTTGTCGTTACGGAGTTTTCAATCTGAGTATATATAACCTTCATAGAATTTTTGATTTCGCAATTGTGTCTTATTTAAATTTTCATTGATATACTTTGGATTTGAAAATAATTTGTCATATTTATTGTAGAGCAATGGGAAAAATATTCTGGAAATGTAAATGGATAACTTGCTCGCTGTATTATAGGTAGTGTATCCTCTTTCAATTATATAAGACTTAACAGTAGGTTTAATTTTGGAGATAATTTCGTTAATCAAATTGGGGAGTGCTAAAAATGAAATGGCGTAAGATATTTTTTTTTTCTTTATTACTCGGTGATATTCTCGTACAAAGAAAATTGAGTCAAAAATCTTCAAAATTGATGATCTTGTTCTAACTTCCTCAGGTCGTAATATAATGGTGTTCACTCCTTCTGGAATGGGAAAGTGAATAAAACTAAACATGAAAATTAAGGTAACATCATAAGGTTGAACAAGTTTTTTTAATGGAACACTTATAACTTTTTCAGCCCTCTTTCTCCCTAGGCTTATGGTGAAAACACTTAGATTGGTACCCTTCATATGGTTACTAATTTTAGGAGAATAATTAAATATTATAAAGTGATAACGTTGAATTATGGCTGTTATTTAGACTTTAGAAAGATGAAACTTTTAATTAATAGATTTAAGATATTGTTTTAAAACCAGAAGTTTCCATATCGTGTACGAGCCATTTACTTTGTGGTTCATATGTTGTTGAATAATATTTTGGACTTTAGCAATGTGTATGCCTGGAATTTCTTTTAGCCCCTCCGCGTTAAGTTCTTCCATAACATACTCTTTTAACTCGGTACGGAACCATTGCGGAAGCGGCATGGTAAAACCTGCCTTTGGTCTATTAAATAATTCTTTTGGCACGTGTTTATACAATATGTCCTTAAGAATTCTTTTCTGATTATTTTTATAAAATTTATACTCTGTGGGAAGTGTTCTTCCAAATTCCACTACCCGGTAATCTAGAAAGGGTGATCTGGCCTCCAGGCTATAAGCCATGGTTGCCCTATCTACTTTTGTGTTGATGTCGCCGTTTAAATAGGTTTTTAAATCAAAGTCCGAAATTCGTTCATAAATATTTTTGTTCGTATGAAATAAATAATCCCTATAGGGTTCAATAATATCATGTTCCGGGCGGTGGTACCATTCTCCGTTTGTTCCGCCTATCATCATATTTATATAGGCGTGGTTTGGTGTTTTCCCTTTAAGGACATTGGCCACTACTTTGCTTTTATAAGATGGTATTGCCCCCATAGAGCCCGTAATGAGTGGTTGTAGCACTCCTGGAATCTTATAAAATTTTTCTGCTATCCTCATCCAGTTATAACGGTGATACCCTAGAAAGCTTTCGTCACCTGCATCTCCTGATAAGGCTACCGTTACATGCTTTCTGGTATATTTGGCCAGCAGCATAGAAGGGATGGCGGAAGAGTCTGAAAAAGGTTCATCGTAATAATGGGTAATGTTTTTTATGATATCCAAACCTTCTTCATAGTTGCACTCTATGGTATGATGATCTGTACCCAGATGCCGGGCCACTTCCTGTGCATACCTACTTTCGTCTACACTTTTGGTATTGAATTTAACAGAAAACGTCTTAACTTTACTTGCGTTGTTCTGGTTGGCCAAGGCTGCAACCAACGAGGAATCTATTCCCCCGGACAGGAAAATGCCAAGCGGTACATCTGCAATCATTCTCTTTTTTACGGCGTCTGTTAATAGTACCTCTAATTCTTCTTGAGCTTCCCCATAAGTTCCTTGAAAATGGTGTTGCCCTTCAAAATCTATATCCCAATATTTTTTTTCTTTAAAAACTCCTGAGTTTAATTCGTAAGTAAACAAATGCCCAGGGGGTAATTTTTTAATTTCAGCAAAAATAGATTCCGGATCGGGAATATAGCCCCATACCATATAATTGGATATCGCCCTATTGGATACGGATAGGTTTTTATGACCTATTCTAATGGCCGATGTTTGACTGGCAAATTCAAAATGAGTCCCGGAGTGATAGTAATAGAATGGTTTTTGACCCAAGCGGTCCCGAGCCCCAAAAAAGCGCTGTTTTATTTCGTCATAGATAACAAAGGCGAACATTCCATTAAAATGTTCAACACAATTTTCACTATATTCTAAATAGGCGGCACAGATTACTTCGGTATCACTAGTGGTTTTAAATGAATAGCCTTTGCCCAACAGGCTTTCTTTGATTTTGGTATAATTGTAAATTTCCCCATTAAAAACAATATGTACTTTATCGTTGTAGCTAAAGGGTTGATTGGACCTAGCATCTAGATCCAGGATTGCCAACCTATTATGACCAAAAGTAACCTTACCTTTATTTGACGAATAAGATTGGATTCCTGTAAAATCTGGGCCACGAAAGTTTATGCGTTTAAGTTTCTCATCAAACACCTTTGATTCGTAGTTAATAGTGGTTCCGTATATTCCGCACATATATTTTATTTACTTATTGATGATTAAAACTTAGATGTGTAAAAGTAAGTTTTCGTATTGTTTTAAAATTTCACAGGTGTTAAATTTTTGAATAACAGTATCCCTCACGGTCTGTGGTTCCCAGTTGTTTTTGTCAAAAGACTTAAGTTTTGAGATAAATTCCTCTGAGTTGGAAACTACATACCCGTTAACCCCATTTTGTATGATTTCTTTAGTTCCTCCGGGAGCATTAAAAGCAATTACCGGCGTCCCCACAACACAGCTTTCCAATACGGCATTAGGAAATCCTTCCACATAGGAACCTTGCAAAAATACATCATGTTCACTAAGGATCTTACCAATTTTACTTGTAAAAGGTATATGGGTGATTACCTCCGTTAGACCTAATTTTTTGATTTTTTTAATAATTTCTTCTTTCTCAGGACCACTACCAACAATGGTATATTGAAAAGGATAAGGTAATTGGGCCAGTATAGCCAATAAACGTTCATGACCTTTTTCACTACTAAGCCGGCCAACGGTGATATATCGTATTATTTCGTTAGAATTGTTTTTATTCTTTATGGGGAATACTTCCGTTATAGGATTATTGATAATGGTAATTTTTTTAGCAGGTATTTTATAAAGTTTTTTAAAATCAGCGGCCATATCCTTGGATTGGCATACAACTGCGGCAATGTTTTGGTAGGCTATTTTGGCCAATATGCCATACAGTTTATTTGATTTGGAGAACTTACTCATTTCACTTATAACGCTAGCTTCTCTAATTATAAACTTGGTATTGGGGAATAAGGGAGCCATTAAACCAAAAACAGTATTGAGGTGGCCAATTGAACTAAGAACAATATTAGGTTTGTTTTTTTTTAAATAAAAGATAAGACTGGGTATCCCAAATAGCACTCTTTTTTTGTTCAAAAACCTTGTGGTAATTCCCATGGTAGAATAGGCTGCATCAGTATCACTACCTATTATAACTAACTCTGCATCAAAATTAGCCCTATTTATATTTTGTGCTAAAAAAGATAATATACGCTCTGCTCCCCCAGCACTTAAGGAGGGTAAAATAAAAGCTATTTTTATTTTGGATCTTTTCATTTCGAACTATTAATAATAGAGGAAGTAAAGTTATTGAATTTAAAGTTTTATGGAATTTAATGCTATATTAAGATTAATAAAGTATCAAGTGATTACGTAAGGGCTAAATTAAAAGTTAATATATGAACTAGTTTAGTTTGCCTTAAGGAGTGAACTCATTGTTTTGATTGCTATCCTCTATAAGAAGTTGGTGCATGCTAGAAATAATATATATTCTAAATGCAATTAAATTATAATCTAATTTGGGCTTCAGAATGTACTTACGTATTAGATTCTTAATTAAATCTGGGGTAATCTCAAAGAGTCTTTTTGCTCTATTACTTGATTTATTAATTTCCTTTTTGGGACTGTAACTACGTATGTTGTTTTTTATTAGATTTAAAAAATTATCTTGAAAAATATTTTTTGCATATTTCGATGAAAGTTCTTTTTTTAACAGATTTGCAGCATCTAAAGAATTTAAAATATTGACGGGATTGGCAATAGCATCTTTAGTTGCATAATTAATATTTAAACCAAAATCGTCTACTATTTCTTTAAACAAAAACTTGTCCGTTCTGAAATGATCAGGTAATTGCCTAACATAATTTAATATGTCTTTTGATAGTAATGGACTGATTTGCTCAACATATGCTAATTTAAGGTCTGTTAAACTGGCAATCACTATTGGTAACCGAAACTCATGATATATGCGGTCCCGCCACATTGGTATTGTTTCATTATCTCTTCTTTGGAAACTTATAGGGACTTCCTGTTCAGGAATACCATATTCGCGATATTTTTTTAGGTTTGAAATATCTTTACATAATGTACTTCCTGTACTTAATCGAATATATAATTCAGAAATAGCGGCTTCGTTCCAACCAAAGCCCTCATCTCCTCTGATAATCCCTTGTACTCCATCTTCATATAGAGTTTTCCAAATATTAAATCCATCCATATATCCTGAAATATGATCAATTCGACCTTCCCCTAACCATAAAAATCTGTAAAAAATTTTTTCTATAGATTCGTTCGGCTGGTCCGTTGTGTAATATTTATGAGATACCTGATAATGGGAGGCTAATTTTTTTGCTATAAATGCATCAGTCTCAGTATCATCAACTGCGGACGAAATTCCCCAAGTTAAGGTTTGTAGATAATTATTGTTTGAAGGAACATTAGTTAAAAAGTTTAAGATCCCTCTGCTATCATAACCACCTGAGAGTGGTAAATACCACTTATCGTAGTTTAAATTAAGATTGTTGAAGGTTTCCTTAAGCCTGTGAATTAGGTTTTTTTTATGTTTTGCTTTAGGTAACTTATTCTCCTTGAATATAATTTTTGATATATTTTTGGACATTGTCCATTCTCGTTTATTTAAGAGAATAGAACTATTGGGGGGAATTCTTTTAATTCTCTTATCCCAGCTAAATTCTGGACCTAAGGAACCAGAGGAGAGCATCCAAGGTATTACCTTTTCATTAAATTGAATGCTGTTGATATACATAATAATAGCTCGTTGAGATGTAGAACATATAAATATATTAGTATTAAAATAATACCATACGGTCCTAGAACCGGCAGCATCCGATACGACCTCACATAATTCGGCTGAATTTCTAAATAAGGCAAAAGAGCCATCAGGGTACTCTTCTTGTGGTTTGTGCCAATTTTCAGATTTACCGTACAACGCACCTAACATGAAACTATTATTCTTAATAATAATATTATCTGTTGGATTAGTTATAGCATATGCTATGTTTTTATTTATTCTGATTATTGGAGGGCGAGAACTTATGTTATCAGGAGATAAACGGTTACATATATGTGTTAATTTGATGTTGATATTAGATGGTAAAATATCTCTTGAACAAATGTAAATACTCTTTGACATATCCTTTATTTTTTAATATTCTAAAGTGGTTTTTGCAATAATGAAAATTTGAAATTTCAAATTAAAATTTATGGAAACCGAATTCCTCGCACCACCTACCATAAATATAAACTTTCCAGATGTTATATTTATACTCTATGTTACCAGACATATGCGCTTGTAATTGATGTTTAAATTTTGGAACATCCAGATTTGGCACTGTATCCAAAAACTCATCATTTAATATTCTAAGAATTTCTTCTTTTAACTCATTAGCAATCCAATGTTCTAAAGGGATTGCAAAACCTCTTTTTGGTTGGTCGAAGACAGAATGAGGAATATACTCTTCCAGTATATCTTTGAGAATTCTTTTTCTATTATCTTTTTGATAACGATAAGAAAGAGGTAGACTACGGGCATATTCCACAATTCGGTAGTCTAAGAATGGACTTCTTACCTCCACGGAATAGGCCATACTGGCCCGGTCTACCTTCACATTGCTGTCATTCTCCAACCACAATTTAATATTAAGGTCTGCTGTTTTTTGAATTGGATGAACAGATAACTTGGTATATTTTTTATAAGGCCTCATCCAATTTAAATTTCTCTCTTTACTTAATGAGTCGAAACCAACAAAAACTTTGTTGATATACGCATTTATATTCTTAGACCTGAGTATTTCAGAAGCCGCTATAGAGCCCTTTCCTTTTAATTTTGGTATAAAGGAGTTGGCTATAATTTTCCTCATAAATAAGGGGATTTTAAATATCCATTTATATTTCATCACCCATTCAAAATGATCATACCCTAAAAAGCTTTCATCCCCTCCATCACCGGATAAGGCAACGGTAACATGGGGTTTGGTAACCGAATTTAGCAATAGGGAGGGTAAGGCAGAACAATCTCCAAACGGCTCGTCATAGACTTGAACCAATTTTGGAAGTAAGTATAAGGAGGCAGTTGCTGTGCAAATGGTTGTTCTATGTTGTGACTTTATGTAAGTGGCAAATTCTTCGGCCACCTTACTTTCATCAAATTTAGGATCATCAGATCCTATAGAAAAGGTATTTATGGGGGTATCCGAAATTTTACCAGCAATAGAGGAAATTAATGCCGAATCTATTCCTCCAGATAAAAAAGAACCAATAGGAACATCGGATTGTAACCTAATTTTTACAGCATCTTTCAACAATTCATGCAATTCTTCCTTTGCTTGGGTATAAGTTATTTTTTTTAATTTAACCTTGTGCAAATCCCAGTATTGCGTAATTTTTTTGCTTTTGGATGAAATGTCTATTTCCATATAGCATCCCGGCGGTAATTTGTGAACATCCATTAATATGGAATATGGACTAGGAACATACCCACAATCCAAATACATGGAAACGGCTTCCTTATTTATTTTCTTGTTTTGAGCAAGGGGTCTTAACTGACTGCAGATTTCAAAAGCACCTTCCTTCCAGTAGTAATAAAATGGTTTTACTCCCATCCTGTCCCGAGCACAAAAAAGAGTTTGTTTGGAACTATCATAAATGCAAAAGGCGAACATCCCATTAATTTTTTGAAGTACACCAGCTCCCCATTCTTGATACCCTTTGAGTAAAACTTCAGTATCCGAAGTAGTCTTAAATTTGTGTCCTAGCTCTGATAATTCTTCTTTTAATTCTAAAAAATTATATATCTCTCCGTTATAGGTAATAGAGAGTTGGTCTAACTCCATTGGCTGATCAGATCGATGGTCTAAATCCAAAATTGATAACCTTAAATGTCCTAGCGTTATGGATTTGTTCTTTAAAACCCCCAAATTATCTGGGCCTCGGTAGTTGATGGCCTTCAGTTTTTGGTTAATTTCTTCCTTTGAATAGGAAATGTTGGTAGTATAAATGCCGCACATAGTTATATGGTAATATATATGTATATTATTTTATTAATGATTAGGTACTGGTAGTATCATTCAATTTTTGAGTTATGCCAATTAATTCTAGCTTGGATCCACATTGATATAAACAAAATATAACCCGTTTCAAAAAAATTATGATTGGTCGTTAAAAATAATATAAGAACAATGGTAATCATAAATAGATGTGGTGCTGAATCAAATAAATTGTAGGATTGTTGTAGCATTACCATATACATCGTAAAAAATACGACAAATACAATTATACCGGCTTCCCCCCACATTTTTAAAAAGCTATTATGTACTCCAGTTTGCGCAATATGAGAACTTCCTTGAAAAGAATTATAACCGTTGCCGAAAAAAGGACGCTCAAAAAGTGCATCATAATAAAGGCTCCAAGTTTCTGTTCTAGAATCCTCATTTATTTCTGTAGTTTTTACCTGTTCATTATTTAGAATGGCGTTTATTTGGTCGAGCCGAGGGTTTTTGACCGGTAAGAAATCGCTAAAAAGCACAAAAATAGTTAATAGACCAAAACCATATAAAAAAACTCTGGCATTTTTGATGTCAATTTTTACAGCAATTAGATTAGTAAGCATCCACAAGAGAATAAACGTGCGGGAAAAGGTTAGCAGTCCCATAACCGTAAACACGATTTGAAGGACTAACCTGAAACGTTTATTTTGTTTAGCAAAAGATAGTCCATAGCCGATCAGGCAAATAAAGCCGGCAACATTGGGGTTGAGGTAAAAGCCGCTATACCGGCCCGAGTCCTCTAGGGGATTGTTAAAAAAGAATATCTGCAATAGGATGGTTATGGCCCCAATAAAAAGGAACAGGGTAATTTCACGGGTAGAGGTATCTTTTAATAGCTCATAACCGCAAATCACCGTAATAAAATATTTTATTATAAACATTAGGTAATCCCTGGTTTCCAGAGGAATATATTGATCTCCAGATAAGCTGGAAATACCAAAAAATAAGACCCCTAGTACAATCATCCATAAATTTAATCTTGTTTTGTTACTTAAAACATAATAGACTAACAATAATATAAAGGAAAGGTAGCTTGTTAAACTAGATATGCCATCACTCAGGTAAGATTTAAAGAGTGAAGGTATATTCAGAATAAATAGAATTAGAATGAAGTACTTTAATATTATCATAGATTTAATACTATTATTAATGTAAAGTTAGATCCTTCGATTTTACATCTCTGTATAAATGATTGGTGTATAGTATATAGATTATAAACGTAATTATATATACCAAAGTAGTGGCCAAAACCAGTCCATATACTTCTAAGTATTGAATTAAAATAATATTGAAAATAAGATTTAAAAACAAATTTAAAAAGGAGACCCAAGCCATAAAGGCATTCCTATTATATGCGGTTAAAAACTTTACACAAATTAAAGTTGCCAGGTTGAAGGGTAAACCAATAAAGACTAATTTTTGGATATTGGATACTACATAGGTGTCCGAGGACGTAAATTCATTTCTTTCAAAAAGAATTCTTATAATTTCATCTGAGAAAAAAATAGTCAAGATAGTTATAATCGCACTGCCAACTATAACAATTTTAATAGTCTGATAGAGTTTATAAAAGGCTTTTTTTGGATTTTCCGTTATCAACTCAGAAAAGTGAGGCAATAATACGTTACCAATTGCTAAAAAAAGAATCCCAAGAAAAAAGGACGGTATTTTAATACCGTAGTTTATAGAGGCTATTGATCCCACCACCAATTGAGCAGCAAAAAACTGGTCTACGAACGGATTTATTCCGGTTAAAAGTCCAGAGGTAGTTTTAGGGACGTATTGTTTAAACATCACCCGTATATTGTTATTTATAATAGGTTTTTTTAGTGCTAATATTTTGTATTTGTAAGATTGGTACAGGAGAAATGAAAAACTTAAAAAGCTTCCAATGCTAAGAGATAAAGCCAATATTACATCGGGAAACGAGTCTTTTAGGAGTATAAGTAAAACTATAGTGGTGATAGGTAGGATAATATCGGAAATAGTAGAAATAAAGTATTTTTTATCAATTTCAAGCAAGCCGCTTAAAAAAGCGGAATAGCCCCAAAATAGGACACATGGTAGTACATAATAAAATTGCTTTCGCACCAAATTGTAAAACTCCATGCTATGATCGGGAAATACTATTTCCAAAAAGAACTCTACAAAAAGAACACATAAAATACTTAGTCCAATTACTAATGCCGTAATGGTTAACAAGGTAATAGTTTGAAACCCCCCTTTTTTTCCTGAGGTTCTTAATTCTATTATATAATTTGGAACGAAGAGGTTTTTTAAAGCTCCAATAAATACATTTTGTATAAATGAAGGGATTAAAATGGCAATGAAATAAGTGTCCAATAGTAGCGACAAACCAAAATACGACGCCACTATAGATTCTTTGCCAAAGGCAATGATCTTTATAAAAAAAGACAAGCCTGCAACTATTACAATATTTCTAACAACATCGTTGGTTTGCAGTTTCTTGAGGTAATCTTTTAATTTTTTAATCAATTTGTGCCTTATTTCTTTGTAAAACTACCCTATTAGGGTATTAATAATTTTATTCCATTGTTTAATCACATTCTTTTCCTCGTATTGCTGAACTGATAAAACACCTTTTTCTCCAAAGCCCTTGATCTTCGCGGGGTTGGCCATTAGGGAACCTAGCTTAAAGCTCATTTCCTTGATATCATTTATAGGGACAAGAAAACCATTCTGTCCATCCTGTATAAGCTCGGCCGGACCAGTGGGGCAGTCTGTTGAAACACATGGTAATCCAAAATGCATGGCTTCTATGAGGGCATTGGGAAAGCCCTCATACGTAGAACTAAAGGCAAATATTTTTGCCTTATTGTAGTATTCATGAATATTTTTCTGTTGCCCTACTAATAGAATATTTTCCACCAAATTGAGTTGCTCTATTAATATGGTCAGTTCCTTTCTTCTTGGCCCATCACCTACTATAATTAGTTTCCAACTTGGAGTATTGATTTTTGCGAAGGACTCAATAAGTACGTGTTGCGCCTTCTGGTTTGTTAAACTTCCAACATTGAGAATAATATTTTCGTTTTCGCAGGTACGTTTTCTTAAACTCGAAAGTTGTGATGAAATTGGATTTGGCAATACTTTTAAACGGTTTTCATCTACAGTATTGATAAAATAATTCTTAATAATTGGGGTTTGTACAACAAGATAATCGGCGTAGCGATATGTAAACTTTCTTGAAATTTCCCAGAACTTTGAAAGATTTTGCTTTTCAGGATTGTTTCTTTCACTTATAATTACCGGTATGCTGTTTATTTTTCCTATGACCGTGGCAAGTACATTGGCCGTAGTCATAAAACCAATTAACAGTTCTATCTTATTTTCCTTAATAATGCCGTGAATCCTCCTTAGAAGGGAGTAATTGCTTTTAAGGGCTTGCAGGGGATTGGAACTGGGGTCTATTTTGTTAAAACAGTTAATTATTTTAACTCTTCTATCTAGGTCATAAAAGGGCGGTATATTAATAAAGGTGATAATATGTACGTCATAAGTATGAACTAAACTATTGGCCAAGGTAGTCACCACTCTTTCCGCCCCGCCTGATGATAGTGAATTTATAAGGAAGGCTATTTTTCTTTTTTTCGTCATGTAATTATTATCGGCGATTTTTGTCGTGGTCTTATACAATATTGTCTTAAAGTGCTATATAAATTTACCAAATACGATATTATAAGGGTAAAAAGTTGGAAAGGGAAGTCCTGGTAGTACTTCCCTTATTCCTTTCTGTTCTTTTTAGTTGTGACATAAAAAAAATCAAAATTAATTGTAGATAAGCAATGACTGTATGCGGCTTGCTATAGGCTTTTATTTGCTTTGGATTTTAATATCCCTTTCACATCATAGAGCACCCCCTCCGGTTTTAGCAGGGACCTTAAATCCAGGTCCAAGAATTCCTTATGGGCCACCGTAAGAACAATGGCATCATATTTTTCATGGTCTAGGGTTTGGGTGGTGGTTAACCCATATTCATGTGTCACTTCTTCCGGGGATGCCCAAGGATCATAAGTGGTAATATGGGCCCCGTAGCTTTTAAGGTTGTTTATAACATCTACCGCTTTGGTATTCCGTACATCCGGACAATTCTCCTTAAAGGTAATGCCCAGGGTTAGAATGTTGGAGCCCTTTACTTTAATGTCGTTCTGCACCATTAACTTAACTACTTCGGCAGCCACATATTTCCCCATACCATCGTTCATACGCCTACCGGCCAAAATAATCTCAGGGTGGTAGCCATATTCCTGTGCCTTTTGGGCCAGATAGTAGGGGTCTACCCCAATACAATGCCCGCCTACCAAGCCGGGTTTAAAGGGCAAAAAGTTCCATTTGGTACCAGCGGCCTCCAATACGTCATGGGTGTCTATGTCCATTAGGTTAAAGATCTTGGCCAATTCATTTACAAAGGCAATATTAATGTCCCGTTGTGAGTTTTCTATAACCTTGGCAGCCTCTGCTACTTTTATATTGGGAGCCAAATGGGTGCCGGCAGAAATTACCGAGGCGTATAGGTCGTTTACCTTTTTACCAATTTCAGGGGTGGACCCTGAGGTTACCTTGAGTATTTTTTCTACCGTATGTTCCTTGTCTCCGGGATTGATCCGTTCCGGGGAATAACCGGCAAAAAAGTCCTCATTGAATGTTAGACCACTAATCTTTTCCAATACCGGGATACATTCGTCTTCCGTAACCCCAGGGTACACAGTAGATTCATAGACTACGACATCTCCCTTCTTTAGCACTTTGCCCACCGTTTCACTGGCCTTGTACAGGGGGGTAAGAATAGGGCGATTGGTGCTGTCCACGGGAGTAGGAACTGTAACGATATAATAATTGCAATCGGCAATATCCGCTAGATTATCGGAGCAATAAAGTCCCATTTCCATCTTTGGGGTATTGGTCAATACAGCTTGGAGTACCTCGTCTTCAACCTCTAAGGTATGATCTTTTCCAGCTTGTAACTCTTTTACACGGGATTGATTAATGTCAAATCCTATGGTAGGATATTTGGTGGCAAACAAACGGGCCAAAGGTAATCCTACATACCCCAATCCTATGACAGCTATTTTGGTATTGCTCATATTTTCTATTTATGTTACTAATTGTTGGTTTTATTTTTTTCCTATTTGGTAGTATTCAAAGCCCCGTTCCTTCATTAGGGCATCATTGTATTGGTTTCGGCCATCAAATATAATAGGGGTATTGAGCTGCACCTTTAATTCTTCAAAATCAGGGGATCTAAATTCCTTCCATTCGGTCAATAAAATCATAGCATCGGCATTTTTAAGGGTTTCGTATTTGGAGTTGCAATAGCTAACTTCCGCTACATCCTTTAGGTAAAAGTGCTGTGCTTCCTCCATGGCTTTGGGGTCATAGGCCTGTATGTTGGCACCTCGTTTTACCAATTCCTTTATTACGTAGATGGCCGGCGCTTCGCGCATATCATCGGTTTCCGGTTTAAAGGCCAGTCCCCAGACAGCAAAGGTTTTGCCCTTTAAGTCTTCCCCAAATCTGTTTACCACCTTTTGGGCGATTACAAACTTTTGTTTGTTGTTTACCTCCTCTACCGAGCTGATCAATTGGGCAGTATACCCGTGTTCTTCCGCTGTCTTCTTTAAGGCCTTTACATCCTTGGGGAAACAAGAACCACCATAACCACTACCGGGGTAGATAAAACTGTAGCCAATCCTACTGTCTGATCCTATCCCAACGCGTACCTTGTTCACATCGGCACCCACCAATTCACAGATATTGGCAATTTCGTTCATAAAGGATATTTTGGTAGCCAACATGGCATTGGCCACATATTTCGTCATTTCGGCAGAACGTACGTCCATTTGTATCAAGCGATCTACACTGCTTCTAAAAAAGGGACTGTAAAGGGTCCTCATTTTTTTTGCGGCCTCATCATTATCGGCACCAATAACTACACGGTCCGGTTTCATAAAATCACTGATGGCATCCCCTTCCTTTAAAAATTCAGGGTTGGAGACTACCTCAAAATCAATGGAAAGTCCACGTTGGTCCAGTGCTTCTTGTATGGTAGCCTTTACCTTATCTGCAGTGCCCACAGGCACTGTAGATTTATCTACTACGATCAGTGGATGCTGCATGGAATTCCCTATTTCTTTGGCTACCTGTAATACATATTGTAGATCTGCCGATCCGTCCTGTCCCATGGGCGTTCCAACCGCTATAAAGGCAATATCGCATTTGTCAAGGTTTGCACTTAGGTCGGTGCTAAAATGTAGAGTCTTATTCTGAACATTACGGCTCACCATGGCATCCAAACCGGGTTCGTAAATGGGAATAATTCCCTTTTTAAGGTTTTCAATTTTTTTTAAATCAATGTCCACACAGGTAACGGTATTGCCCATTTCAGCAAAACACGTACCACTAACAAGGCCCACATAGCCAGTGCCAATAACAGTTAAATTCATTTTGTGTATTTTCTTTTATAAATTATCCCAATACCATTTTACGGCCTCTTTTAATCCTGTTTCTATGTTGTACTCTGGGGCATAACCCAATAAATTCCTAGCCTTACCTATAGAGGCTAGGGAGTGGGGTACATCTCCCTGTCTGTTGGGACCATATTTAATGTCCACATCGGCAATTTTAGGATCAAATTCGCTTAAATACTTTTTTAGCAGTCCTACCAGTTCATTTAGATCTGTGCGTTCCCCATAGGCTACATTGTAAACGGTGTTTACCGCTTCTTTATTGTCTGTGCCAATAGCTCTTAGGTTCATTTGTACCACATTGTCTATATAGGTAAAATCACGGGAGTAGCTGCCATCTCCATTTATAACGGGCGACTCGTGCTTCATTAATTGCATTACAAATTTTGGGATAACCGCTGCATAGGCCCCATTTGGATCCTGTTTACGGCCAAAAACGTTGAAATAACGAAGGCCTACGGTCTCCAAACCGTAGGTCTTGCTAAAGATGTCGGCATACAATTCGTTCACAAACTTGGTGATGGCGTAGGGGGAAAGCGGTTTCCCAATAACATCCTCTACCTTGGGCAAGGATATGGAATCCCCATAGGTGGAAGAACTGGCTGCGTAAACAAAACGTTTTACCTCAGCATCCCTTGCGGCCACCAACATATTTAAAAACCCTGAAACATTTACGTCGTTACTGGTAATAGGATCGTTAATGGATCTTGGTACCGAACCCAATGCGGCCTGATGTAAAATATAGTCCACCCCTTCGCAGGCCTTTTGGCAATCTGCCAGGTTTCTAATATCACCTTCTATTAGCTTAAACTTAGGGTTGGAAAGGAAAGGGGCAATGTTCTCCCGTTTTCCAGTGGCAAAATTGTCCAAACAAGTGACCTTATTACCGTTTGTTAGTAGTGTCTCACATAGATTGGAGCCGATAAACCCGGCACCACCGGTGACCAAAATATGAGAGTCAGAATTAAGTTGTACGGATGCGTTTTTCATGTATATATACTTTTGAAACGCAAAGGTGAAAAAAAAGTATCCAAATAAAGCTGATTTTTATTTTAAGTCTAGATAAACTCGATGAAATGTTTTTTTTGGGGCAAACTTATCTGCTTAATTGTTCTAGGAAAGATCTTTAAAGGAGTATAGGTTATGCAACAGTAGTTCAGGAGGTAGCTGTAGTTAAAAATAAGTATGGTGTTTAATATAAGGGCAACCTTCAACTTTAAAATATAAGACTAATAATTACATCCTTATAATGAAGGGTAAAGGAGGCTTACTGGGCGTAAGTTTAGAACATTGTATTTGAGAATTTCTTACTTTTCTTTATGTTCTTATGATAGAATAGGTATGCTTGGTTTTCAACTATTCAATCACAATTTTTTTAGGGTTAATGTAACAGGGCAATATCCGTATTTCTTCTGGGTATTTGGATACTGATGGGGTTAAGGAGGGAAGGCATGCAATAATGGGGCCCAGTTTCCTTTCAGGGAAGGGATGCACTCAGTAAGGTGAGGTGAATAGTTTATAAATTTAAGATGTGAGAGTAATATTTATTAGGTTTTGGATTGTTTTATTTTGCAAGTAGCCAAGGTATTGAAACAAAAAGGCCGCCTACTTTTTGTTAGACAGCCTTTTTGTTTACGTGTCAATAAAATATTAATTCTGGGTCAAGGAGAATAAAAATTCTTCCAGATTGGTATATCCATCGTCATTGCGGTCTTTTTGACCATCGGTGGAGTCTTTGGGATCCAGGTTGTTGGCCAATTCCCAGTCGTCATCCATACCATCCTCATCAGCATCTGTATAAGGTGTTCCATTTTCTAAGGTAGGGTATCCACCTACTTGGTCTTCACTTTTGATTAAAAAGCCCTCCCCGTTGTCAAAGTATCCAATAATTCTTTGGTCAACTACATCATGAGGGTATTTGCCTACATTTGACAAAACTTTCTTTGCTACATCAGATGATGGTGTAGATGTGATTAAGGAGTTTTTTAAGACTCTGATATTTTGAGAATATCTTTCCCAAGTGTTATTGGTTA
>CAXAVP010000061.1:0-18300 GCA_963972175.1 uncultured Arenibacter sp. | reverse complement strand
CACCAACACTTTGCAAGAGGCAGAAGAATTATTGATTCTGGAAAAAAAATATAGCGTAAAAGGACAGGTGGGCCACGTAGAAAGGTTTAACCCTGCGTTCATGGCGGTAAAGGACAATATTAATAGCCCTATGTTTATTGAAACCCATAGACTGGCAGAGTTCAACCCGCGAGGTACAGACGTCCCGGTTGTATTGGATCTGATGATACACGATATAGACGCCATACTCAGTGTGGTTAGCTCCGAAGTAAAACAAATAACAGCAAGCGGGGTTTCGGTCATTAGCAACTCTCCGGATATTGCCAATGCCAGAATTGAATTTGAAAACGGCTGTGTAGCCAATCTAACAGCCAGCAGAATTTCCCTAAAAAACATGAGAAAGTCCAGGTTTTTCCAAAGAGATGCCTATATATCTGTAGATTTTTTGGAAAAGAAGGTAGAAGTTGTTAAAATGAAGGATGCTCCTGAGCAACCGGGAGATTTTGATATGATACTGCAAAATGCGGAAGGTGTAAAAAAACAAATATATTTTGAGAATCCGGATATTCCCACCAATAATGCCATTCTAGATGAATTGGAAACCTTTGCCGATGCCATAAACCAAAATACCGTTCCTGTAGTGACCTTAGAGCAAGGTACTAAGGCACTAAGGGTTGCCTTGGAAGTGATAGCGTCTTTCCAGAAGTAATCACAACCCCAATGCCAAGGTCTTGAAAGTGGCCTTTGGATAGTTTTATAGACCATAATAAAAAGCAAAACCTAAAACCAATGAAAAATATAGCAGTTATAGGAGCCGGAACAATGGGTAATGGAATTGCCCATGTATTTGCACAAAACGGCTATAAAACCAATCTTATAGATATTTCGCAAACCTCCTTGGACAGGGGTATGGCTACCATAAACAAGAATTTGGACAGAATGGTAGCAAAGGAGATTATAACGGAAAAGGATAAAAAAAACGCTCTAGACAATCTTAGCCTGTATACCGATTTGGCCCAAGGTGTAAAATCTGTTGATTTGGTAGTGGAGGCAGCCACCGAGGACACCGATTTAAAGATTAAGATTTTTACGGACTTGGATCGTTTATGCGATGCGGACACCATATTGGCCACCAATACCTCGTCTATTTCCATTACCCAGATAGCCGCTACAACCAACAGGGCCGAAAAAGTCATTGGTATGCACTTTATGAACCCCGTTCCCATAATGCAATTGGTAGAAATCATTAGAGGCTACAACACCTCCGACGAGGTAACAGAAACCATCATGGATCTCTCCAAAAAACTGGGCAAAACCCCCACTGAAGTAAATGACTACCCCGGTTTTGTGGCCAATCGTATATTGATGCCAATGATCAATGAGGCCATTGAAACCCTATACAATAAAGTTGCTGGGGTCTCCGAGATAGATACGGTGATGAAATTAGGAATGGCCCATCCAATGGGCCCCTTGCAATTGGCCGATTTTATAGGTCTTGATGTTTGCCTGTCTATCCTAGAGGTAATGTACGATGGTTTTAAAAATCCAAAATACGCCCCATGCCCCCTCCTGATCAATATGGTTAGGGCCGGTAAACTAGGTGTAAAATCCGGCGAGGGTTTCTATGATTATTCCGAATCCCGGAAAGCGGAAAAGGTCTCAAAACAGTTTAGTTGATCTATATTTACCTATTGGTACTATACTAAATCAATATTCTGCCTGATACGTTCTTAGTTAATACACAAAAGTTACAGCAAATGCCCATTAAAGATAATTTAATCAAGATAAAAAAATCAATTCCTTCCCATGTTACCCTGGTTGCCGTTTCCAAGACCAAACCCCTTGAAGATATCTTGGAGGCCTATGAGGCCGGTCAAAGGATTTTTGGAGAAAATAAAATCCAGGAAATGACCCAAAAATGGGAAGAACTGCCCAAGGATATACAGTGGCATATGATTGGACATATACAGCGTAACAAGGTAAAGTATATGGCAGAATATGTGTCTTTGATCCACGGTGTTGACAGCCTAAAATTATTGACCGAAATAAACAAACAAGCAAAAAAACACGATAGGGTAATTCCTTGTCTGCTGCAAATTCACATTGCCGAAGAAACTACAAAATTTGGTTTTGACGCCAGTGAACTGGACCACATACTTACTTCTACCACGCTTTCACAGCTTACCCATATAAAAATTGTTGGATTAATGGGCATGGCAACATTTACCGAAGACACCCAGCAAATTAGAAGGGAGTTTAAACACCTAAGATCCTTATACGAAAAAGCCAAAAACACCCTCCCCAATATTTCAATACTATCCATGGGGATGAGTGGGGATTACAAAATTGCCATTGAAGAGGGCAGCAGCATGATACGTGTGGGCAGCAGTATATTTGGGGCCAGAAATTACCACTAATACTTGCTATTTCCTTGAGAGGAGAATATGTATCTTTGTTTAGCAATCCGAATTAGAATTCATACATGTACGTCATATTAGATATTGAAACCACAGGAGGAAAATACAATGAAGAAGGAGTCACCGAAATTGCGATCCACAAATTTGACGGGCATACTGTAGTAGACCAATTCATTAGTCTGGTCAATCCGGAAAAGGACATCCAGCCCTTTGTAGTAAATCTCACGGGTATCAACAACAATATGCTTAAAACGGCCCCGAAATTTTATGAAGTGGCAAAACGGATTGTCGAAATTACCGAGGATGCCGTGATCGTGGCGCATAATGCGCAATTTGACTACCGCATATTGCGGACCGAATTCAGAAGGTTAGGATATAATTTTGAGCGAAAAACACTGTGCACCGTTGAACTGTCCAAACAATTATTACCAGACCAGGACTCCTATAGCCTGGGTAAATTGGTGCGTTCACTGGGTATTCCAGTAAGTGACCGTCATAGGGCAAATGGCGACGCCCTGGCCACCCTAAAACTATTTAAGCTATTGCTTTCAAAGGACCTGGACAAAAGTATTATAAAAGATGTTTTAAGAACTGAATCACAGGGAGAGCTTTCTCCAAGACAATTGGACATGGTAGACCTATTGCCCTCTGAAACAGGGGTCTACTATATGCACAATAAGGATGGAGAAATAATTCTAATGGGAAGAAGTAGCAACATCAAAAAAAGGGTCAACCAACACTTCACCAATAATAGTCCAAAAGCTAGAAAGATTCAGAAGGAAACCAAAAAAGTAACTTTTGAAAAAACAGGTAACGAATTGGCTGCCCTACTAAAGGAAAATGCCGAATTGATACGAAACAAACCCAAATACAACCCCTTTTATAAAAAAAGGCTTTTTTCACATGGTATCTATCAGTCTTTCAACGAGCAGGGGTATGCCGTTCTGACCGCCGAGTCCATTAAACCTAAAAAAAGACCTATTGCCACCTTTAACAGCATGCAGGCTGCAGAGAATTTCCTCCACAGAATCAGGGAAGAATTTCAGTTGTGCAATAAGCTAAACGGACTATCAAAAGCCAAAAAGCAGTGCTCATATTATGATGAAAACAACTGCCTGGGGGCATGCATTCAGAAAGAATCGGTAGACCAATACAACGACAGGGTTACCCAAGCCATAGAACAATATAGTTTTTACAATAAGAGTATCTTGATCATGGACAAAGGCAGGGAAATTGGAGAACGCTGTGGTATCGCCATAAAAGATGGCACTTTTATAGGCATGGGGTATTTTAATCTAAACCATCAAATTAATAATATGCATATATTGGAAACCATAATTACCCCTATGGAAGGCAATGACAATACCACGCATATTATAACATCCTATCTTAGAAAAAAGAAGGTTTTAAAAATTATGGAATTAAAACAGTAAAATTTGAAAACTAAAAAAAGTTGGAAACATAAGATCCATGAGGTAATCTACGGGACACACACCCCGGCGGGAAAACTGTTTGACATAGTACTGCTTGTTATAATCGTCTACAGCGTAGTCATTGTAATGTTGGAAAGTGTCCCATCCTATGATGAGCGGTATCATAAATTCCTAAACCTTTCGGAATGGGTGGTAACCATTTTGTTTTCCGTAGAGTACATTTTGCGTATTGTTTCCATTAACCGCCCTAAAAAATATATTTTCAGCTTTTTTGGTATTATCGATTTATTATCCACCATTCCAAAATACCTGGCCCTGTTTCTTGTGGGCTCCCAATACCTTACGGCCTTTCGTATTCTGAGGTTGTTACGGGTATTTAGAATTTTAAAACTGGTACGTTTCGTAGGGGAGTCGAACAACCTAGTGAGAGCGCTGCATGCCAGCAGAACTAAAATATTTGTTTTTGTTTTCTTTGTAGTCATCATATCGGTATTATTGGGAACGGTAATGTACATTGTTGAAGGTCCCACCCACGGCTTCTCCAGTATTCCCCACAGTGTTTACTGGACCATAGTTACCCTTACTACGGTGGGCTATGGTGATATTTCCCCTGAAACCCCCTTAGGACAGTTTATAGCTACTGTGATCATGATCATTGGTTACGGGGTTATTGCCGTGCCTACAGGAATTGTTTCGGCCGAATACGCTTCGGGCATCTCCAAAAATGCCAAGAAAAACCCTGGAAGGGCCTGTCCTGAATGTGGCACGGAAATTATGCGCGTGGATGCCCAATATTGCAGGGAGTGCGGGCACAGATTAAATGACGAAGACTGATGACTAAAAAGACCCTCATATCGGTCGTAGGACCAACGGCCATAGGCAAGACCGCTCTGGCCATCAAGGTGGCAAACCATTATGGCACAGAAATAATTTCAGCAGATTCCCGGCAATTTTTTAAAGAAATGCGTATTGGGACAGCAGTCCCGTCACAGGAAGAGCTGGCAAGTGTTCCCCACCACTTTATTCAGCACAAAAGTATTTTTGAACCCTATAGCGTAGGTGACTATGAGCGTGAAGCCCTTAGCAAACTTGAATTTCTCTTTAAGAAAAAGGATGTTGTAGTAGTGGTTGGCGGTAGTGGACTTTATGTAGACGCCATTACCCATGGTCTGGACCATTTCCCAAAGATTGACCCGGAAATACGTCAAAACTTAAACGAAGAACTTGCAAAAAAAGGGATAACAAGCCTTCAAGAGCAACTAAAGGTGCTGGACCCTGATTACTATAACAAAGTAGACCTTAACAACCCACATAGGCTTATTAGAGCCTTAGAGGTATGTCTGGGCACTGGTGCGCCATTCTCTTCCTTCCTAAAGCGGTCCAATACTAGCAAAAGGCCTTTCCGTAGCGTTACATTGGGCATAAGTGCTGCCCGCGAAATAATCTATGACCGCATAAACCAGAGGGTAGACCTTATGATGGATGATGGCCTCCTACAAGAAGTAAAATCCCTAGAAGAACACAAGGACCTTAATGCCCTACAAACTGTTGGTTACAAGGAATTATTCCAATATCTTAAGGGCGATATTGATTTGGAAACGGCCATAGGGGAAATTAAGAAAAACACCAGGAGGTTTTCCAAAAGGCAATTGACCTGGTTAAGAAAAAAAGAAGGTATCATTTGGATTGATTACAAGTACGACTTGGCCCAAGTCTTAAGTAAAGTGGAACTAAATATCACTGGATAATGAGCGCTACAAAAAAGAATATACTTTTCGTTATTGGTGTTTCCGGAACCGGAAAATCGACCATAGGGGAAATGTTGGCGAAGGTCCTTAAACTGCCTTTTTTTGACGGGGACGATTACCATTCGGAATCCAACATAAAAAAAATGGCCAATAAAAACCCGTTGACCGATGAAGACCGTCAAGAATGGCTGGTCACTTTGAATAAATTGGCCCGTGACAAAAAGGATACCGGAGCCATAATTGTGTGTTCGGCATTAAAAGAAGCGTATCGAAAAAAATTGGCAAAGCAAATTGAATCCCAGGTGGTATGGGTTTCCCTGGAGGGATCTTTTGAGCTGATTATGAATCGACTACAGAAAAGAAAAGGACATTTTATGCCCTCGGAATTGCTACGCTCCCAATTGGATACATTTGAACCCACCACAGAAGCCATAAAAGTACCCATTACGGGTAGCCCCAAAGAAATAGTTGATAATATATTAAGGAAATACAACGAAATCCAATGAACTAACCCGCAATAAGCAATAAATGAAGCTTTTACAGAAGAACCCATAAAGCTATGGGGACATTAGCAGCATGTTCACCCGTTTGGTGGAATTCGTTAAAATGTCGCATAGCCTTTATGGTCAAAACTATGACAAATAGCAAACAAAAAGCGCCAAGTCAGATTTCCGCTTGGCGCTTTTTAACATATTTTGTCAGGGATTTATTCGTCCTTTACTACAAGCCTAAATCCTTCCCCGTGTATATTTAATATCTCCACGTTTTCGTCTTTTTTCAAGTATTTACGCAATTTGGCGATATAGACATCCATACTTCTGGATGTAAAATAGTTATCATCACGCCAAATCTTGGTCAAAGCCAACTCTCTGGGCATAAGATCGTTCTCATGTAGAGCCAATAACCTAAGTAGTTCATTTTCCTTAGGAGATAATTTAATGGCCTCCTCATCCTTAAATTTCAAAAATCTAAGTTTTGAATTTAACTGGAACCCGCCAATCTTAAATTCAAACTGTTTACTATCCGCTAAGGAATTGGAAGACTTCCTTTGAATTATTGCTTTCAGTTTCATTAAAAGCACTTCAGAATCGAAAGGTTTATTTAAATAATCATCAGCTCCCGCCTTGTACCCCTTAAGCACATCTTCCTTCATGGTCTTGGCCGTTAAGAAAACTATGGGAACATTCTCATTTTTCTCACGGATCTCCTTAGCCAGTGTAAATCCATCCTTGTAGGGCATCATTACATCCAAGATACAAACATCAAAATTGTCTTTCTTAAATTTCTCAAAACCCTCCATTCCATTTTTAGCCAGTGTAACATCAAAATCGTTCATGGCCAAATAATCCTTTAGCACGATTCCAAAATTGGGATCGTCCTCTACAAGTAATACTTTTTTATCTGCTGTTTCCATTATCGTTTTATTAAATTAAAGGTAGTTTTATATAAAAAGTGCTTCCTTTCCCTTTTTCACTCTCCGCATAAACCTCACCTTGGTGATCATCTATTATTTTTTTCACATAAGCCAGACCCAATCCGTGACCCTTAACATTGTGTATATCTCCGGTATGTTCCCTATAGAACTTTTCAAAAACCTTTTTCAGTACCGCCTTGCTCATTCCAGCACCTTGGTCCTTTATTTTTATAATTATATAATTGCTTACCACCTCGGTAAAAACATCTATTTTAGGTGCTTGGGGCGAATATTTCACGGCATTGTCCAAAATATTCACAATTACATTTGTAAAATGCATTTCGTTGGCCAGCACCTCTGAACGATCTGCTTTTAAATGTGTTTTAATATAGCCGCCCCTGTCATCTACAATAAGCTCAACATGGGTAATGGCATCGGCTATTATGTCGTGCACATCGGCCCTATCCTTACTAATATCCAACTGATTTTTTTCCAATTTGGAAATCCGCAATACATTCTCTACCTGGGCATGCATTCGTTTATTTTCGTCCCGGATCATCTGTAAATACCGAAGCACCTTATCCTTATCCTGGATTATCTTAGGGTTTTTTATAGCCTCAACTGCCAAATTTATTGTCGCTATCGGAGTTTTAAACTCATGCGTCATATTGTTGATAAAGTCCGATTTTATCTCGGAAATCTGTTTTTGTTTTATCAACTGATAAATGGCGCTGGAATATGCTATAACAATAACCAAAGTAAATGCCAGCGACAAAATGGCCATTCCCAGAATGGACTGTATAAGGAACCTTTTCTTTTTAGGAAAGGTTAGCAGTAGGGAGAAATTGGTATTTCCTTCACTATCCTTAAAGAGAGGAGCTTTGTACAGCGTGGTTTCGGAGAACTTAAATTTTTTAGATTTAACCTTAGTGGGCAACCCCTTACTGTAAACCCCGTATTCATAGTCTATAGTAATGCCCCTATTCTTTAGCTCCCTGCTAAGAAACAATTCTATTTCCTGTTTGGAGACCCGTTTATGGATAGACCTGGATTTGGCCTGTTCCCTAAAAACATCATCTAAAGCAGCCTTATCCACAGAAGAAAGACCTCCTATTTTTTCTAGCTTTTGGACCGGTGTCAAAGAATACTGACTACCATCCAATCCAAAATCCTCTTTATATATTTCAGTTTTCCTGGTGCTGGTAATATTCCTAAAGGTTGTTGTGTCCAAGCCTATATCAAAGAACGTAGAGGCCATATTATAGTCCTCCTCGAGAATACCATGGGTATAAAATCGGATTTCATTGGAGTTAATATCCCGATCAAAAAAAAAGAAATTCTTAAGATGGGTGGCCTTGGGCTTTCCCACACTATCCTTTAATCTGTAAAATTCATCAAGATAATCCTGTACCTCTCTTTTTTCAATATCCTCTACAACCCTATTTAGAATTTGGTTGACCGTATTTGAAAATTGCTCCTCCTTATCCTCTACCGATTTATTGATCCAATAGCTTTGAACAAAGATGATCCCAATAAGGGAAAGGCTCATTAATACTACCAATAAACCAAATAACCTCTTATTCATTTATTAACAAAATTAAAAATTTAACATTTAGCGGATTGTACGTTTAACCTAACCTTAACAAAAATGTTAAAATTATGCTCTTAGGTCCCTAATTTAAGTAGTTCTTGGTGGATACGCATCACCTCAAGTTGGGTTTTCTCTAGCTGTGTATTTGCTATTACATAGTCTGAATACTTCGCCTTTTCACTGTCTGGCAATTGATTTTTTATACGTTCTTCCACCTGGACTTCCGTACTACCGTCCCTGTGCATTACCCTACTTATCCTTGTTTGGGTCGGCGCCGTCACCAATATTATTTTATCGTAGAATTCCCGGTTTCCGTTCTCAAAGATAATAGCGGCCTCCTGAACCACGTATTGCGCCTTTTGACCCTTGGACCAATTCAAAAAATGCTCCCTTACGGCGGGATGCACAATACCGTTCAAAGCCTTTAAAAGCTCCTTGTCCCCAAATACCTTTTTAGCCACATAATCCCTATTCAACTCCCCTTTAAGGTAACTCTGCTCACCCAATAACCCCTGGATCTCCTTTTTAATAGTAGCTGAAAAATTCATTAGGTTCTTGGCCTCCACATCGGAATTATAGACTGGCACCCCCAATTCCCTGAACATATTGGCCACGGTAGTCTTTCCACTACCTATACCCCCAGTAAGCCCTACGATCATCATTGTCTTTTAAGTATAAATTCAACTTTGTTCGTCCTTAGTTGTACCACGGTAATACTGTCCGGTCTTTGTGTCAGTTGTAGTTCCAATACATTATCGCTATTCTCCTTTATATTGACATAATCTGCGGTAACGGCAAAATCTGTTTTATTCAATTCCTTTATATGACTCAAACGCCCTCGGCATAAAATGGAGACCGTTTCGGGAAAAGTACGGACCACAACCCCCTTGGGTACATTGGCCACCTCAACAGGTACCTCAAAGACCCGCTCGGAAAATTTAAATACCTTGGCCGACACCTTAACCTGGGTATGTGAAAATTTAGTGTTTTTAAGCTCCTTGGGGAGGTTTAATTTTACATCCCTTGAAACATCCGAATTGAGTTTCTGCAACACCAAAGACCTGGTAAACACGCTATTTAAGGTGTCTATTTCTTTTTCGGGACCTATGACAGTAATGGAATCTGGCCGCAATTGAGGCTCCTTATCCATAAGAAAATGTTGATCCAAGTCCAAGGTTACCTTAGACAAGACCGGAAGTTTCTTAGTGTACAGTCGCTGAAAATTAAAAAATAGCGTATCCCTGTCCATATCTACTATAGAAATAAACTTGGACAGTTGATTTTCTATCTGATTTCTATACCTAGAAGGGGAAACGAAGTATTTAGAACCCTTTTGTTCCAGTTCAGACAAATCCACTTCTACGGTTTTGTTCTTAAAACCAAACATAAGAAATTGAAAACCGCTGGCCCTAAGCCTAACCTTTATGTTTTTTTTTGAAACACTGTTCAACAGCAAGCTGTCCGGAGTACCGCCATAATATAGGTCAAAGGTAGCGCTATTGGTATATTGATCCCCCAATTTCCCTACAAACCAAGCTAGACTGGAACCTAAAAGAAAAACTAAAAATAGCTTTGCCTTCCTTTTGTTGATTCCTTTTTTTATACTATCTATCAAGGTATTAGTTGGTTTTAAAAAATAATTTTGGAAATAATTCCTTAGGTGCTTTTTTGCTAAACAATAACAGTAGTGAATTCTTTAAAAAGCCATACCCATATCCCAAAAATTGAATTACTACCGCGACCAATGATAAAAAAGCAACTTTTACGTTTTTGTTGGCCCAATAGGAATGTACAAAAAGTACACCAAAATACAAGATATAAAAGTAAAGAGGCCAACTAACACCCAAAAATAATAAACCAATGGCGACCAACAACCCTAAACTAAAAAGTGTTGGAAACCAATAGGTAAGCTTGGCTGTTCCCGGGTGCCACATATTTAATATGGGTCTTACCATTCCAAATTTCTTAACCTGTAAATAGAACTTATTCCAATCTATTCTACGTTTATGATAAACATAGGCCTCTGCAATCAATTTAGTGTCGTAACCGGCACCCCATATCCTAAAGGTAAGGTCTGGATCTTCTCCGGGGTGAATATTACCATAACCGCCGGTTTTCTGAAAAACAGCCTTGGACATGCCCATATTGAAACTCCTGGGCTGAAATCTGCCCACTGTTGCTTTGTTGCCCCTTATACCCCCTGTAGTCAATACAGAGGTCATGGCGTAATTAATAGCCTTTTGTACAGTACTAAAGGATTGGTGAGCGGCATCGGGTCCGCCATAGCAATCAACGTAATCGGCATTCAAGGACTTCTCTACCACAGACAGGTATTGGGAGGGGATAATACAATCCGAATCCAAGACTATATAATAATTGCCTTTGGCCCTCTCCATGCCATAATTCCTTGAATCTCCGGGACCTGAGTTCTTCTTTTTTAGGTAGGTAATGGCCAGTTTATCCTTAAATTTTTCCACAACATGCTCCGAACTCTCCGTAGAACCATCTTCCACAATAACTACCTCAAAGGGCTTTTTGTAATCCAGTTCCGAAAGACTACCCAATAATTCATCCACCTCATTGGGCCTATTGTATACGGGAACGATAAAAGAAAAGGATAGACTCATTATTGCTTGCTGTGATTCTAAAGGTTAAACTAAATATGGTCCAAGGCAACCAGATACCCAAACAAGGTATCACTACACTGTACTGACCAAAATTGGCCTAATCCCAAATTAAATGTTTTTTGTTCCGAAGGGCACTACATGGCTCCAACTACCTATTCAGAGAACTTTTCAACCACTTCCTGACTTACCCCTGTATTGGAAAATCCACCATCGTGAAATAGGTTCTGCATGGTCACCTTTCTCGTAAGATCGGAAAACAAGGTAACCGTATAGTCTGCACAATCTTGGGCCGTGGCATTCCCCAAAGGAGACATCTTATCGGCATAGGAAATAAAATTACTAAAACCTTTTACCCCCTGCCCGGCAGTAGTGGGTGTAGGCGATTGGGAAATAGTATTCACCCTAACCTTCTTCTCCATTCCGAAAAAATACCCAAAACTACGGGCTACAGATTCCAAATAAGCCTTGTTGTCTGCCATATCATTGTAATCCGGAAAGGTACGCTGTGCCGCTATATAGGTCAAAGCCACAATACTACCCCATTCGCTCATAGCGTCTGCCTTGTAAAGGCTTTGCATGGTTTTATGGAATGAAAGGGCGGAAACATCCCAACCCTTGGTAGTGAAATCATATTTCTCATCCGTATACGCCCTTCCTTTACGTACATTGACCGACATCCCTATGGCGTGCAACACAAAATCGATCTTACCTCCCAAGATCTCCATTGACTTGGTCACCAAATTGTCCAAATCTTCAACGCTGGTTGCATCTGCAGGAACTATTTCCGAACCTGTTTTTTTTGCCAATTCATCTATTTGCCCCATACGCATAGCAATGGGCGCATTGGTAAGCACAAAGCTACCTCCTTCCGCATGTATAGTTTCTGCTGTTTTCCATGCAATTGAATTTTCATCAAGTGCGCCAAAAATTATTCCTTTTTTTCCTTTCAATAAATTAAAAGCCATATGCTATATTCTTTATGTATATGAGTCGTCAAAGATATTAAAATTAGTTGGCAGTCCGTAAAAAGAAGTAATGCTAAAGATCAAAATAAAGGCTATGCCCCTTAGGGTTAAAGTAAACAACTCTTCACATATTGTTTTACACTATGGTGTTGCCATGGAAGTTACTGCAAGTGTAAAATATTGGTACATCCAGCCATTATAAGCAAAGCCAATTAATCTAGCAATTGTCTGGCATGGGCAAGGGCGGAGTCGGATAGTGTTTTACCTCCCAGCATTTCTGCCAACTCCACAATTCTCTCCTCTCCGGAAAGTCTTTTCATCTTGGTATTGGTCCCCATAAGCTCCTCTTCCTTATACACTTTGTAGTGTTGTGCGCCTTTAGCAGCTACCTGAGGTAAGTGGGTAATAGAAAACACTTGCATGGTACTGCCCATATCCTGCATAATATCTCCCATTTTATTGGAGATCTCACCTGATACGCCCGTATCAATCTCATCGAACATCAGGGTTGGCAATTGCACATATCTGGCCAAAATAGCCTTAATGGTCAACATAATCCTGGAAAGTTCCCCTCCTGATGCTACCTTTTTTAAGTCCCCATAATCGGACCCTTTATTGGCAGAGAACAAAAAAGTAAGCTCATCCCTGCCGGTTGGTTTAAACCCCTTGGAGGGTTCCAGTTTTATTTGAAACGTAGCACTGGCCATTCCCAATTCTACCAACGCATCTTCCAACTGTTTTTTTAGCTTTGGAATAATGGAAGACCTCTTCTTACTTATATGGTCAGCCGCCGTTGTCAGGGATGCCTCCAGCGCTTGCAGTTCCTTTCGTTTTCGTTCAATATCTATAGCAACATTTTCCGTAGCACTTACCGTGGCGGCCAACTTGTCCCTAATTTCCAACAACTCTTGAATACCTTGGACCTTGTGCTTCTTTTGAAGATCGTATAGCAATTGAAGTTTGGCCGCTACCTCCTCCAACAACTTAGGATCTGCCTCTACCTTATCACCCAACAAATTAAGTTCATTGGCTACATCGTCCAACTCTATCAGCACAGATTTGATTCGCTCGTTTATATCGGTATATTGGTTGCCAAAACCTGCAAGTTTATTGGACACTTGGGTAAGTTCTGTCAACACATTTACCACCCCCATCTGCTCATCATTCAGTAACTGCTGCCCATGTGACAAATGCTCCAAAATAATCTCAACATTGTTAAGCTGCTCATACTGCTCTTCCAATTCTTCCAATACACCTTCCTTTAAAGGTGCTGCGTTTAGTTCCTGCAACAAAAAACTATTGTATTCCTGTTCTTTGGTTGCATTATCCTGATAATCTATCAAGGCATTCAACTCCTTTAAGGTAGCTTGATAGGCTTCCAATTTGGCCCTATATTTTGTTAAAGCTTTCTCGTTATCGGCCAAGGCATCAATGACCTTTAATTGAAAATCATTATCGGCCAGCCTCATGGTTTGATGCTGTGAATGGACATCTATCAATTGTGCCCCTAGTTGTGATAAAATATCCAAGGTAACGGGAGAATCATTGATAAAGGCCCTGGACTTACCACTGGGCAATATCTCCCTTCTTATTATGGTCTTTTTTTCATAATCCAGATCATTATCCTCAAAAAAGGATGCAAGACCATATTTAGAAACCTCAAACTCGGCCTCTACAATACACTTGCTATCCTTCTCCCGAAGCGATGAAAGATCGGCTCTCTTGCCCAAAACTAAGGACAATCCGCCCAAAAGTATGGATTTACCGGCCCCGGTTTCCCCAGTAATAACCGTAAAACCATTGGTAAACGCAACGTTTAAATGATCTATTAAAGCGTAATTTTTTATGGATAGGTTTGTCAGCAATGCTTAAATTCTAATATTGCCGTAAAGATAATTTATATTGCCTTGGAAAAAAATGGGAATTGAAAAAATTCTTGGACTTAAATTAAATAACGCCAGGTGTTAAGCCTTGCAAGCCAACTTTCACGGACACACCACTAATACTTAATATCGTTCCAAGTTGAAGAATAGAGCGGTGCAATCTTTTTTAAGGTCTGTTTAAGCTGAACAATATCAACCTTAGGGCCGTCCGAAAAGATATTTTGAATTTCTTCCGATTTGGCATCAAAGAAGGTTTGGATCAAGAAAGCATTGGGATGCCTGCTCACCATGGTCTCAAACAATCGCATGGTCCCGGCAACCACTTGTTTTCCCGTACTGTTGTTATCTGCCAATACATCCAATCCCTTTCTATGGTAATTGTACATGGCTATACGGAATTCCCGGTAGGAGTTAGACATTAAATTATCTACCAATTCAAAACGGCTACGCTCTCCTGACGTTTGGGCCCAGCTAGAATATCCAGCACTTTGGGACAAGGTAACTATCTGCTGTGCCTTCTTATAAAATTCACTTCCTCCCTCCAAAGAAAAGGTATCTGCATCCAATCCCAATATAATGTACACATAGTAGGACACAACCCCTACCAAATTGGAGTCTATATTATTTTCATTAAATATTAGAGGTTGGAATTCTATATAATCAAAACTGAACTGATTGTCCTTATAATTAAAAATAGGGCTCTCATAGGATGTATTAAAAACAGGCCTTGACGATTGGATCTGAATATTGCCCTTAAAGCGATTGGATTCATACTCTGTTATGGTAATGAACATCTGCGCATTTACCCTTTCATTTTCCTTATAAATCCTATTGGACCACCTATTCTTGTTTACAAAATCGTTCAAGGAGCGCTCCAACGTCTTAAAAATCTGTTGATTGGTTTGCCCTACTTGATCGGAATTTATAGTGACCGCACAATTTAATTCCTGGGCGCCCATTGTAAGGCAAATAATAAAGAAGCAGCTGCTAAGAAGTAGATTACGCATGGATCCTGGTCGTGATTTCATTTAAAATATCCAAGGCAACTTCCGCCTTGGTTTTTAACTCAAACGTTTTTATCTCCAAATTCTTATCTATGAATGATATTTTATTGGTAATCTTTCCAAATCCAGCACCGGAATCGTTAAGAGAGTTTAAAACAATAGCATCCAAATTTTTCTTTTTCAATTTCCCAATGGCATTTTCAACCTCATTTTCTGTCTCCAACGCAAAACCTACCAAAAACTGCTTGTCCTTACGTTCCCCCAATGAAAAAAGTATGTCCTTATTCTTAATTAGGGCTATTGTTAGCTCTTCCGTGTTTTTCTTGATTTTTTGATCGGCCACGTTTTTTGGTCTGTAATCCGCTACGGCTGCAGCACATATTGCTATATCCATATCCGGGAACAAAGTATGGGCCTCATTGAACATTTCCTCTGCGGTTGTTACCTTGATAAGACTTATGGCGGAATGTTCTATACTTAGATGGGAGGGCCCGGAAATTAAAAATACTTTCGCTCCCAAATTAGCTGCTTTCCTAGCCAATTCATATCCCATAAGTCCAGTTGAGTGGTTGCCTATAAACCGTACAGGGTCTATGGCCTCATATGTAGGTCCGGCCGTAATCAGCATTTTTTTTCCCTGCAACGGCAATCCTTCCCCAAGGTGTTGTATAAGAAAAGTCACAATTTCCTCCGGTTCGGCCATACGCCCCTCCCCTATTAATCCACTGGCCAACTCCCCTGAGGTAGCCGGAATCATAATGTTTCCAAAAGAGGCCAAGGTTGAAAAAGATGCCGCCGTGGATGGGTGCTTATACATGTCCAAATCCATTGCCGGTGCAAAATAAACCGGACATTTGGCCGACAGGTAAGTGGCCATCAATAAATTATCACAAGTACCATTTGCCATTTTAGACAAGGTGTTGGCAGTTGCTGGGGCTATCAACATAAGATCTGCCCATAACCCCAACTCAACATGATTATTCCAGGAAACACTACCTTCCTCCTCGTTCACAAATGAGGACAGCACAGGATTCTTGGACAAGGTCGCCAGGGTTAAGGGGGTAACAAAAGAGCTGGCGCTATCCGTTAAAACAACCTTAACGTTAGCGCCAGCTTTAATAAGTAATCGGACTAAAAAGGTAGTCTTATAAGCTGCTATACCTCCAGTAATGCCTAAAAGTATATTCTTACCACCTAGCATCCTTTATGATTCTTTCTCGGTATTCCTGTGATAGATTTTATCATCCAACCACTCCTTTACGGCCAAGGCGTGGGGTTTGGGTAATTTTTCATAAAACTTGGATACCTCAATTTGTTCCTTGTTTTCAAAAACTTCCTCCAAACTATCGCTGTAGGTTGCAAATTCCTCCAACTTCTCCAAAAGCTCTTTCTTAATTTCAGAGTTTATCTGCACTGCTCTTTTTGCAGCAATTGAGATGGCCTCATATATGTTGCCGGTTGGGGCGTCAAATTCATTTCTATTGATGGTAACAGTAGAAACCGGGGCCTTGGAGTTTTTTAAATCGTTCATATTCATAACAAAGGTATTTATTTGGAATAATTCTGTAATTCTTTTTCTAATTTCTCCAAAGTCTTGTTGGCTTCCTTAAGATACTTGGACTCCGGAAAATATTTTACAAATGACAAATAAGCGTCTTTGGCATCGTTTAAGCGTTCTTTCTTTAGAAACTCATAGCTATTAAGTGCCAAATTGGTGGCTGCATCAAACTTATAGTATAAAGCATCTTCCCTATAAACGGAACCTGGATTATCTGAAATAAAATTATCAAATGCAGTAACAGCCGGTGTTAAAAAGGTATAATCAAACTCACCAATAGTATTAAACTGTTTAGCTATTTCAAAAGACTTTCTCTCTTTCTTGGTCGTTAATTCCTTTGCCATAATATTGGCTTCCACCAAATACTCGGAATCCGGATGGGTATTGATAAAATTCTGCAATTTCACCAAGGCCTTATCGGTATCGGTTTGATCCAAGGAATAATTGGGAGATAGCTCGTAATAGCTTTTGGCCCCGTAAAACGCCGCTTCCGCAGCCTTATCGCTCTTAGGGTAGGATTTCAAAAATCTTTCAAATTGATATCCGGCCATATTATAATCCCGAGTCTGATAATACGA
The DNA here is from genome assembly GCA_963972175.1 of uncultured Arenibacter sp. Classification (GTDB taxonomy): domain Bacteria; phylum Bacteroidota; class Bacteroidia; order Flavobacteriales; family Flavobacteriaceae; genus Arenibacter. The sequence goes on along the minus strand of CAXAVP010000061.1, from coordinate 1,103 downwards.
ATCCGCTAGAAAGAACATAACCCTTTCCCCCTGTGGTTTCCCTATATATTTAGGCGCTATTTGCTCCAATAATCTGTTGGCCCTTTTAAAATCGCCCTCGTCATAGAATTTTTCGGCCATATCATATTTGGCCTTTACATCCTCATTTTTAAGTACCTTCTGGTACTCGCTACAGGAATTAAAGACAATCGCTATAAGTAAAAAGGAAAATAAACGCTTCATTATTAAAAACATTTTGCAAAATTAAGGATTCTAAACGGATATAAAAAACATTTTTATCTCGCTAAAATAGCCCGCTCACCTACCAACGGCAACATCTTTATGCAAGTTTTAACGTTGTTGTCCCAGAATCCCCTAAGAGGAAGCTATCAAATTTCCTATGCCAATGTCTTTAACAGACTATCCATAAATTTTTTAATGCTCTTTTTTAAGCTCGCAGTAGCTTCAACCAATGGCAACCTTACCACTGCCGTTCCAAGCCCGATAGTTTCCAACAAGGCCTTAATACCTGCTGGGTTCCCTTCCTTAAAAATTAAATCCATACCATCCTGAAGGGCATAGTGAACACTAAAGGCTTCTCTCACCTTACCGTCCAATCCCAAACGTATCATCTGCGAAAATTCATTGGGTACACCTTGACCCAGGACAGAAATAACACCGGAACCACCGGCCAATACCGTAGACAATGCGGTAAAATCATCGCCAGAGATCACCATGAAATCGCTAGGTTTATCCTTAATGAGGCGCATTACCTGCACCATATCCCCACATGCCTCCTTGATACCTACTATATTGTTGAAGTCGTTCGCCAACCTCAACACGGTTTCAGGCAACATATTGCTTCCTGTTCTGCCCGGCACATTGTACATTATGATGGGTTTGGGAGACACCAATGAAATGGCCTTAAAATGCTGATAAATCCCTTCTTGAGTAGGCCTATTGTAATAGGGTGAGACCGATAAAATAGCCACAAAATCACTTAAATCCAACTCCTGAAGTTCCTCTACCACAGCTGCTGTGTTATTGCTCCCTACACCTAAAACCAAGGGAAGTCTCCCCTTATTGGCCTTCACCACGGTCTCTATGACCAATTGCTTTTCCTT
>CAXAVP010000060.1:0-18506 GCA_963972175.1 uncultured Arenibacter sp. | reverse complement strand
TTCCCATTCAAAAAAGGATGGGGATTTTTTTTTGGGAATGAAAAAAATTTTGGGATTCAAGCCAAAAAACCTCGAATTCTACCAAAAAGCGTTTGTGCATCGCTCGGCCAATAGAAAGGATAAAAACGGTCATCCTATGAATTATGAGCGTTTGGAATTTTTGGGCGATGCCATGTTGGGCACCATAATTTCCAAGTATTTATACAGCACGGTGCCTGATGGGGATGAAGGTTATCTCACCAAAATGAGGTCCAAGATCGTAAGCAGGGAGCACCTTAATGAACTGGGCAAGGATCTAAAGCTGATCGATTTTGTGGAAAGCAGGATACCCAAATCGCGTTTCGGGGACAATATCCATGGTAATGTTTTTGAAGCTCTGGTGGGCGCCATATACTTGGATAGGGGCTATAAATACTGTGAGAAGTTTATCAACAAAAGGATTATAAAGCCATATGTGGATATAGAACAATTGGAGGGGAGGGTTATTAGCTACAAGAGTTTGGTCATTGAATGGTGCCAAAAGCAAAAGAAGTCTTTTAATTATGATATTTATGAGGATACGGGAAAGGATGCAATTAAGCATTTTGCCGTAAAATTGTCCATTAATGGCAAAATTGTGGCAAAAGCTAGGGCAACATCCAAAAAGAAGGCGGAAGAAAGAGCCTCCAAAAGGGCCTATTATGCCATGCAGGACAGGATAGAAAAATCGAAGGGAGAGTAAGCGTATGATGGCGATTGTGGCATATGTTTGCAAAATCACTTCCGTAATTTTGCAACTGATTAAAAAAACCGAAAACTCCAACGTTTTCGTGGGGTTCACATAGCTGATATACCAAAATGGACTAGGCTGGTTTCGTTATTAATCCTATATTTACGCCTTTCACGGAAAGTATGGCAGCGATATACAAAATTTCGGAAGACTTTTATGAAGAAACTTTTACCTTAATCGCTTTGCACAGCAGTATTGAAGATCATATGCTGGTCTATGCGCTTAATTCCTGTCTAAAAACAAAATTAAAAAGGGCGGTGAAGGATATAGAGGTTTCGCAAAATGGGTCTTTTCCCATTTTTTCGTGGACAGATGAAATAAATGATCGTTATTATGCCCTTGTTGCGAATAAGGATAGAAAGGAGGAAGAACCGGGATTAGGGACCCTTTTCCAAGACCAGCCCTCGTTTACCTCCTATCGTTTGGTGCCGGAATATAGGGATGTAGACTACTTTTTAAAAATAGAACACGATGAACTGGACGTTGAGGGAAATATTCTAAAATCTGTCCTATCAATACCAAAGGTCATTACAGCCTATTTGGTGGATGCAACTAAACTAAAATCTAAAAATAATTTAATATTTTAACATAATGCCAACAAAAAAGAAGACAAAAATAGTGGCAACCTTAGGGCCAGCTACTAGTAAGAAGAGTGTTCTTAAGGACATGATTGAGGCTGGAGTGAATGTCTTTAGAATCAATTTTTCCCATGCTGATTACAACGACGTTTCCGAACGTGTGAAAATGATTCGTGAGTTAAGTGAGGAAATGGGTACCTATACCTCTATCCTTGCAGATTTACAAGGCCCTAAATTAAGGGTTGGGGTAATGGCAGGAGAAGTAGTGGTAGCGCCAGGTGATGAGATTACTTTTGTTACTGGCGAACCATTTGAAGGTAATGCCGAGAAAGTATATATGAACTATACCAATTTCCCTCAAGATGTAAAGGCTGGAGAGCGCATCCTATTGGACGACGGGAAGTTGATGTTTGAAGTGGTGTCTACCAATAGAAAGGACGAGGTAAGGGCCAAGGTAATACAAGGAGGGCCTTTGAAGTCCAAAAAAGGGGTCAACCTACCCAATACCAATATTTCCTTACCGGCCCTTACCGAAAAGGATATTAAGGATGCTATTTTTGCCATTTCCCTTAATGTTGATTGGATAGCTTTATCTTTTGTGAGATTTAGTCAGGATTTAATAGATCTACAAAACATTATAAAAGAACACTCGGAACATAAAATTCCGATCGTTGCCAAAATAGAAAAACCGGAAGCAGTAGAGAACATAGATAAGATTGTAGCCTATTGTGATGGATTAATGGTGGCAAGGGGTGACTTAGGTGTTGAGGTTCCTGCCCAAGAAGTACCTTTAATTCAAAAGCAATTGGTGTTACGGGCAAAAAAGGCACGAATACCTGTGATTATTGCAACCCAAATGATGGAGACCATGATTACCAGTCTTACCCCTACCCGTGCAGAGGTAAACGATGTGGCTAATTCAGTTATGGATGGTGCAGATGCCGTTATGCTTTCTGGTGAAACTTCTGTTGGAAACTATCCTGTACAGGTGATAGAGAAAATGTCCAGTATTCTGGAAAGTGTTGAAAATTCGGAATTGATAAAAGTACCACATGAGCCCCCACATGTTAGGACCAATAGATATATCACCAAGTCTATTTGTTATCATGCAGCACTTATGGCCAATGAGATTAAGGCAAGTGCCATTTCTACCTTGACCAACAGTGGATATACTGCTTTTCAAATATCGGCATGGAGACCAAAAGCACATATATTGGTGTTTACTTCCAATAAAAGAATCTTAACCCAGCTGAACCTTCTATGGGGAGTAAAGGCGTTTTACTACGATAAGTTTGTCTCTACCGATGAAACTATTGAAGACGTTAACAAAATAGCTTGTGAGAAAGGTTATTTGGACGTTGGGGATATGCTGGTAAGTTTGGCGGCCATGCCCATCAAAGATAAGGGGATGGTAAATACCCTTAGGGTTTCTGAAATAGAAAGTTGTAACTTCTAGAATAAGGATTAATTATCTTATCAGCCTGACCGGTATGTATATCGGTCAGGCTTTTTTATTGCTATAAATCGAACTTTAATTGTACCGAAAAGGATTGCTCTTCCACGGGCTTTCTTTTATCGGTATTTAGGTTGGATATGGAGATGCCCAAAAGACGGACCGAATTATTTAACCGGTCCTGGTATAAAAGCTCCTTGGTGGTTTCCAAGATCAAGGATCTTTCCGCTATATAATAAGGGAGGGTCTTACTGCGTGTCTGAAGGGTGAAGTCACTGTACTTTATTTTAAGAGAGACGGTTTTACCGGAGATTTTAGACTTTTTAAGCCGCTTTTCCAATTCTATGGCGATATGCTCCAAGCGTTCTAGCATAAAGATTTCGCTGCTGAGGTTTTCGTTAAATGTGCGTTCTGCACCAACCGACTTGGGAATTCTATTGGGCTTTACCGGACTGTTGTGTATTCCCCTTACCACTTGATGGTAATAACTGCCACTTTTTCCAAAATGCATTTGTAAAAATTCAAGGCTTTTGCTCTTTAGGTCGGTACCGGTAAAAATACCAAGCTGGTACATTTTATCGGCCGTAACCTTTCCTACCCCGTAGAACTTGCGTATTTCCAGCTGCTCTAGGAAGTCCAGAACCTCTTCAGGGTTAACGGTCTTTTGCCCATTGGGTTTATTGTAGTCACTTGCCACTTTGGCAATGAACTTATTGATAGATATACCTGCCGAGGCGGTTAGTCCTACTTCTTCCAATATACGTTGCCTTATTTCTACGGCTATTAGGGAGGCCGAGGGATTTCCTTTCTTATTTAAGGTGACATCAAGATAAGCCTCGTCCAATGAAAGCGGTTCCACCAAATCGGTATAATCAAAAAATATATTTCTGATTTTTAGGGAAATCTCTTTATAGCGGGTAAATCGAGGGGGGACAAAAATTAATTCTGGACATTTTTTTTTCGCCATAAAGCCGCTCATGGCACTGCGTACGCCAAAATTTCGGGCTTCGTAACTGGCTGCGGCAACCACACCACGCTTCTCTGCCCCTCCAACGGCAATGGGCTTACCCATTAGATTTGGGTCATCCATTTGCTCTACAGAGGCATAGAATGCATCCATGTCCACATGGATAATCTTTCGTTGTGGGAAATCCAATTTCATACCGTAAATTTATAACAAGTTTACGGTAAAGGGATTCCCTGGTAATGTTAAAGCGTAACAATGGAGAAAGAGCAATTAAAAACACAGGACAAAACGGCCATAATTTTGGGGGCTACAGGACTAACCGGCGGAAATGTGTTGCAATTGCTGCTAAAGGATACGCGCTATAGTAAGATAAAGATTTTTTCCAGGAAGGGACTCGGACTACAACATCCTAAATTGGAAGAACATATTGGTGATCTACTAAAGCTGTATCAATTTAAATCAGACTTCACTGCAGATGAAGTCTTTTGTTGTGTGGGTACCACCAAGGCTAAGACCCCTGATCCAAAAATGTATAGGGACATAGACTATGGCATACCGGTTTCCGCTGCTACTTTGTGCAAGGAAAACAATATAGGGACATTCCTGGTGATTTCTGCCCTTGGGGCCAATGCTAATAGCAATATAACCTATAATAGGCTTAAGGGAGAAATGGAAGAGGCTGTAATAGACATTAATTTGCCCAAAACCCATATTTTACAGCCATCATTGATAGCCGGCAAAAGAAAAGAGAAACGATGGGGGGAGTGGGTGGCCAAACAGCTTATGAAGGTGTTAAATTTGGTTATGGTAGGGCCATTGGCAAAGTATAGGTCCATTCATCCGGAGTCTATAGCCAAAGCCATGGTCTGGTTGGCCAATAACAGTGATGAAAGGGTACGTATAACTTCCGATGAAATAAAAAGAATAGGTAGCTAGCCTGTCAAAAATATAAAGATAGCAATGGTAGAATGGTAGAAATAGAACGGAAATTTTTGGTAACGTCACAGGCCTTTAAAAAGGAGGCCAGGGGAAGCAATAGGATTTTACAGGGGTTTTTAAATAGGGACCCTTTAAGAACAGTTAGGGTGCGTGTTAGTGGGGATAAAGGATTTATTACCGTTAAGGGGAAAGGGAACCAAAGTGGTACTACGCGCTTTGAATGGGAAAAGGAAATACCTATGCATGAGGCAGAGGCCTTGATCCCTTTGTGTGAGCCAGGGGTAATAGATAAGAAAAGATATTTTGTTGAGGTGGGGAAGCACGTTTTTGAAGTAGATGAGTTTTTTGGGGATAATGCCGGACTGATAGTGGCGGAAATTGAATTAAGCCATGAGGAGGAAGGGTATACAAGACCGGAATGGCTTGGGGAAGAGGTTACAAATGAAATTAAATATTACAACTCGCAATTGAGTAAAAGACCTTTTAAATCCTGGTGAGAATGGAAAAGATATATGTTTTTTTGGTATGTGCTCTGTTTCTATCCTGTAATGATACCGCAAAGATAAAGGCTAATGCGGTGGAGAAAACAACTACTGTTCAGGAAATTCCAGTATCCCAATTAAAAAGGGACTTGGAAGAAAGGGGATTTCAAACTTTCTACTATGTGGATGAAAGGACCAAGGATACAGTATTGATGCAGCAGTATTTTATTGCCTTTTTAAAGAAGGGGCCCAATAGATCCAGCTCCAAGGAGGAGGTGGATAGCCTTCAGAGGTTACATCTTGCCCATTTGGGTCGGATGTATGAGCAGGGTTTTGCAGATATTTCAGGACCTTTTGGTGATGACGGGGATATACGTGGCATCACCATCTACAATGTACCCAATTTACAAATGGCCGATAGTTTGGCCAATATGGATCCCATGGTGAAATCTGGAAGGTTAACGATAGAGATACATCCTTGGTGGGCGGCAAAGGGTTTCAAGTTAAGATAGCCCGATCACAAAATAATTTCCTCTCAGCACCTTGCTGTTGCAGTTTCCAAACCTTATCGTTGACTCTGAGGTAGTGTTGTTTCAGTCCAAAAATAACAGATGGGACTAAAGTCTATAAAGGAATCCAGCCCTATTCTATTTATCCAATGGATAAGTAAAATAGGACTGGATCTATGTTTTTTTAAGATGTTGATCTATTTCCACCCACCACCAAGTGCCCTATACAATTCTACGGTTGCAGATAGTGTGGATAGTTTATTGGTAATAAGATTTAATTCTGCACTCAGTGCACTTTGTCTTGCAGTTAATAGATCCAAATAGTTTGCGTAGCCATTTTTAAGTAACTCCTCTGAGTTGGCTTCGGCGGTGCGTAGTGCTTCTACCTCGTTTTTTTTGAATACAAATTTTTTGGTTTCGGATTCATAAGTAAACAAAGCATTGGAAACTTCACTTCCTGCCACCAGCAATGCCTTTTTAAATTGCAGTAGGGATTGCTGCTGTTGTGCCATAGCAACTTCTTTTTGGGTCCTTAGCTTTCGTTGGTTTAAAAGCGGCTGAGTTAATCCGCCCACCACAGTTGCAAATAAGGAATTTGCATTAAATAAATTGTCCAACTCCAAACTCTGTAGGCCACCTGAAGCCGTTAAGGTTAGGGACGGATATAAATTACTCTTGGCCACATTGGTAAGTTCAAAAGATTGTATTAAGCCATACTCGGCAGCCATAACATCTGGCCTATTGCTCAGTAAACTCGCCGGCACCCCAAGTTGAATATCCCTTTTAATTATTTGAGTATCCAAACTGCTTCTTTCAAAGTGTTGGGGAGATTTGCCCAATAAAATACTAAGGGTGTTTTCAGTCTTAAAAATAGCGGTTTCAATATCTACCTGTAGCGCTCTGGCACTATTGTATTGAGCTATGTTTTGGTCCACTGCCACCTGGGTTACCTGCCCTGCATCCTTTAAGGCCTTTATAGTTTCTACACTACTCTCCCTAATCGCTATCGTCTGCTTGGTTACTTCTAATTGTGCATCCAAGGCCAACAGGTTGTAATAGGCATTTGCAATACTGGAAATTAACTGTGTTTTTACAGCTTGATGTCCGGCAACACTCTGTAAATAGGCTGCCTGCGTGGCTCTTTTGTTGCTGCGGATCTTTCCCCAAATATCGGCTTCCCAAGATAGATTGGCCGTAACATCATAAGTATCCAATCCTCCACTGAATATAGATCCAAACTGACTGTTCTCTGAATACTCCTGGTGGGTGTAGTTAGGACCTACGCTCAATGTTGGCAAATAACCTGCCTTCCCTTGCTTGGCATACGATTCGGCAGCTGTCATTTGCTGAAGGGCTATTCTGATATCCATATTATTCTGCAGACCCTCTTCTATATAATTTTTAAGATATTGATCTGTAAATAAATGTCTCCAGGAAATGTCTGCTATGGAAACACTATCTGTAGGCAAGTTTTCGGTCCTATAAAGGGCTTCGGTTTCTATCTCTAAATCTGGCCTTACATAATCCCGGGCCACAAAACAACTTTGTAATGTGAGGGTTGCTACTAGTAAAAGCGCAGCTTTACTAAAATTTCTATGTGTTCTTATCGATTTCATAATTCTTAATCTTCAATAGTTTGTACTACTGGTTTACTGGAGACTTTTTCTTGTAACCACTGGAATAATATAAATAGGATGGGAATTACAAAGACCCCTAAAAAGGTACCTATAAGCATTCCTCCCGCGGCCCCAGTACCAATAGAATTATTTCCTTCCGCTCCTACGCCATTTGCCAACACCAATGGCATTAGTCCCAAAATAAAGGCAAATGAGGTCATTAAAATTGGACGTAGACGTGCTTTTGCACCATGGATGGCCGCATCTACAATGCCCTCGCCGTTCTTCCTTCTTTGCAGGGCAAATTCTACAATAAGAATGGCATTTTTAGCGAGCAGGCCTATAAGCATGATTAGGGCTATTTGGAAATATATATTGTTTTCAAGCCCTAGAAACTTCGTACTAATGTAGGCGCCAAATACACCAAATGGAAGCGATAATACTACTGCAAAAGGCAATAGATAACTTTCGTACTGGGCACTCAATAAGAAATACACAAACAAAATACTCAATATAAAAATAAAGGTAGTTTGGTTTCCTGCATTCACCTCTTCACGTGTTAATCCAGAATAGGCAACGGTATAATTAGTGGGTAATTTTGCCACTTCTTCCTCAATAACCTTAATGGCATCACCCGTACTATAACCATCGTTTGTTGCTCCTGTTATGGTGGTGGAATTGAATAAGTTGAAACGGGTAACCGATTGTGGACCGTAAACACGTTCTAATTTTACAAACTGCGTAATGGGTGTCATTTCTCCACTGTCCGTTCTCACGTACATACTGTTTAAGGCACTTTCATCGGCCCTATCTTCCGGTAAAGCCTGTATGTATACCCTAAATTGCTTTCCAAATCTAGAAAAATCCGAGGCATAAATCCCACCTATATATCCTTGTAAGGTAGAAAAGATGCTGGTTATGGAAACTCCTTTTTCTTTCGCCAACGGTACATTTACCTCCATTTCATATTGCGGGTAATTGGTGTTGAAAGCAGAGGTGGCATATTTTATTTCTGGATGTTGCATCAATGCCATGGTGAAGTCGTTCTTAACCTTGTCCAGATCTGAGAATTCCCCTCCAAACCTATCCAGTAAATTAATCTCAAAACCAGCTGAATTACCAAATCCACGTATACTTGGTGGTGAAAAGAAAATAATATTGGCATCTGGAATGGTGGCAGCTATACCAAACAATTTTCCTGTAATGGCCTGTGCGGATAGTGCGTCATCTTTACGTTCGCTCCAATCTTTAAGTTTAATAATACCAAAACCAAAGTTACTACCAGTTCCGCTAATGATACTTCTTCCTTTAATAAAATTAACGGCTACAATGCCATCCAAACCATCAATTTTGTCGTATAATTTTCTGGCCACAGCATCGGTTCTATCCAAGGAAGCCCCTGGAGGCAATTCGATATTTGCAAAAATAATCCCTCTGTCTTCATTAGGTACAAAACCAGTTGGAGTGGTAGTGGATGCCCAAAAAATTCCAATGGCAGCAATGATCAATAATAGAGCGGAAACAAATTTTCTTTTGTATAAAAACTGAAGTGATTTTCCATATTTGTCAACGGTGGCATTAAAGCCACGATTAAACAAGGTGTAAAATCGTTTTAAGGGGCTTTTTCCCTTAAGTTCTTCGTCTTCTTTATGTCCTTTTAATAATAGTGCACATAAGGCCGGACTTAAGGTTAATGCGTTTACGGCCGAAATAAGGATGGCAATAATCAAAGTAACCCCAAATTGCTCATAAAAGACTCCGGTTGGGCCCGTGACAAAAGTTACTGGAATAAAAACTGCCGCCATTACCAAGGTAATGGATACAATAGCTCCAGATATTTCGTTCATCGCCGTTAAAGTAGCTTTTTTAGGATTGCGTTCACCCTCGTCCAGCTTGGCATGAACGGCCTCTACAACAACAATGGCATCATCTACCACAATACCAATGGCCAGTACTAGGGCAAATAGCGTTAATAAGTTGATGGAATAGCCAAAAACGCTCAAGAAAAAGAAGGTACCTATAATGGAAACTGGTACGGCAATGGCCGGAATCAGCGTAGAACGGAAATCCTGTAAGAAGATAAATACCACTAGGAATACCAGTAAAAATGCTTCTAACAAAGTGGTTATTACCTTGTCAATAGACGCATTTAGGAACAAACTGGTGTCGTAGGGAACAAAAATGTCCAGACCTTCAGGCAGGTCAGCTTTAACGGATTCCAAGGTAAATTTAATGTCCTCAATAATTTCTTGGGCGTTGGAACCTTTTGTTTGGAAGATTCCCATAAATACCGCCGGATGACCTTTACTCATGGCGTTGGCCGCGTAGGACTGTGCGTCCAATTCAATGGTGGCAATATCTTTTAGGCGTAAAAACTCTCCGTCTCCCAATGCTTTGATGACAATGTCGCTGTATTGGCTTTCATCTTTAAACCTACCGCTATAGGTTAGGGTATACGAAAACGACTCTCCACTGTTTTGACCTAAAGAACCTGCTGCCGCTTCCAAATTTTGTTCTGCCAATGCCGCAGATATATCAGAAGGAATTAAACCATAAGAGGCTAATTTTTCAGGATTTAGCCAGATGCGCATTGCATAGTCCTGTTGCGAAAAGACGCTAACATCTCCAACACCGTTAATACGCTGCATAGCTGGAATAACGTTTATTTTTAAGTAATTCTGAATAAAGGTAGCATCGTAATCCTCGCTTTCAGAATACATGGAGATAAACATTAACGCACTGGTTTCTTGCTTTTGGGTAGTTACACCAGTTTGGGTTACCTCCTGAGGCAGTAAAGGTGTTGCCCTGGCAACCCTATTTTGTACGTTTACTGCGGCAATATCCGGATCAATAGCCTGGTCAAAATAAACGGTAATTTCTGCAGATCCCGTATTGGAAGCGGTAGAGGTAATGTAGGTCATTCCTTCTACACCGTTGATTTGTTCTTCAATGGGAACGATGACGCTCTCCAAAACTGTTTCTGCGTTGGCTCCCGTATAATTGGCTGTAACCTTAATTGTGGGTGGTGCAATATCTGGGTATTCCTCTATAGGTAAGCTAGTAATGCTGATAATTCCCAACAGCACTATGATAATAGAGATTACCGTTGAAAGAACAGGTCTTTCAATAAATGTTTTTAACATGCCTAATATGTTTTTTGTTTACCTAATTTCTGAATAAAGTTGCGATGGGGGCAATAGCCTCTTCAAAAGAAGTTTCCTGTGGGCTAATGGCCATTCCGTTTCTTAATTTGCCAACACCCGAAACAATAATTTTATCGCTTTCCTCCACGCCGGAATCTACCACATATAAGTTATTTACTGTGCCTTTAATTTTTAGAATGGTTGTTTCCGCTATGTTTTCTGCGCCAAGTTTAAATATCATAATGTTTCCCTGCTGCTCAAAAGTGGCGGACTGTGGTACCACTATAGCGTCTTTATATTCTATGGGGAACCTTATTTTACCACTGTTTCCATTGGTCAAAATTTCGTTGGGGTTATCAAAGGCAGCCCTAATTTTGATAGTACCTGTACTTTGATTTATTTGACCGGTACTGGTTTGAATACGGCCTTTTTCGGAATAAATTTTACCGTTGGCCAGGACCAAACTTAAATCGGGCGAGTTTTTAATGCGTTCCGCCTTGCTTTTCCCATTGGATCGCTGTAAATGGTCTATGTACTGTGCTTCGTTAAAACTAAAAAATGCATAAACCTGGTCAATTTCACTTACCGTCGTTAGTGGTGTTGCATCGCTTGGGCCAACTAAGGTACCTTCCCTAAAATTTATGGAACCAACATAACCATCTATTGGGCTTTTTATTGTGGCATAACCAATGTTGGCAACAATGCTGCTATAGTTGGCTTTGGCCTGGGCTAAATTTGCTTTGGCTGTTTCCAATTGTACCGGGCTGATGATGTTTTTTTCTACTAATGGAATTAATTTATCTACTTCTACCTGGGCTAGGTCAACTCGTGCTTTTGCCGCGCCCGCATCTTGACTCAGGGATTGGGTTTCCAATTTAAACAATAGCTGTCCTTTTTCCACTTTTTGACCTTCATCTACATATACCTTTTCAATATATCCCGTTGTTTTAGCTCTTACATCACTGTTTACCACTCCTTCTATAGTGGCAGGGTAATCTGTATGTCCCGTTACGGTTTTAGGTTGTACTTGGGCCACGGGAAAAGGGGGAGGTGCTGCTTGTTGTGCTGCGGCAGCGCCTTTTTCTTTGTTGCCACAACTCACTATAACCAAGAGTAAACTTAGTCCTAGAATGTTATATAACTTATTATTTTTCATTTTTATTTGAGATTAGATATTGAATTTATTGTCAGTTAATTTTGTCCTTAATTCCTGTACCGAAGCTATTGCTCCATTTATGAATTTGATGTAGTCATCGTGAAAACTTAAATCGAATTTTTCATCCTCATTTTCAATTTTATTGTTGTTTATGGTTTCTTTGTAATCTTTCAATTCCAAGTGCATTTCACGCTCTTGCCCCCACTTATTTACCATGCTGTCGATATGGTGTACAATCATGCCTTTATTGATGACAAAGTATTTTTTGCGGTCTCCGGTCTTGGTGAAATACTCAATTTTATTTAAGTCCTGTAAATGATTAAGATGTGTAGAAATAGTACTTTTGCTGGCACATAGTATAGTGACCATATCTTCAAAAGTGGATCCTTTCTTTCCCGTAAGGATTATATAGGCCAAAATACGTGCTGCAACAGGGGCCAATTGCTCCCTATCTTCCAAATGAACACCTAGTTTTTCAACTAAGGACATTTTTTTCTCGCAGATGTTCTGTTTCATGTTAAGTCTTTTTTATTACGATTTTTCGAATACAAATGATCGATGAACAGTAATACAAGGCGCAAAAGTATTTGTTAGTTCTGAACAAACCGAACTAAACGAAATTAAAGTTTTGTTAAATACGATAAAAAGCGAAGGGATTATCTTTTTTCTCCCGCTAGCTCCAATGTATAACGGGTAGGGTGTAGCTATACTATCTGTGTGATATTGAAGGGGTTTGCTACTTGGTCATAACACCCTGTAGGTCCATCACCGGCAGGGATACGGCATTGGATTCATTAATGGAATGTTTTTCAAACAAGTAACGTTTTTCATATAACTTGTCATCGGCAAAGTAAGTTACAAAAAACTCATTGTTAAAGGCTAGGACATCTTCTTGAAGTACTTCTATTTTTTTGAAGTCCTTAGCGGCAATATCGCCCAAACCATGGCGCATAGTAGAGGTTTTTCTATCTCCTTCATAACCGTTGGACACAATGATCACAGCCTCGATGACGGTATTCCTATCATTGATAATATAGGCGTTCCAGTTTTTTTCCAAAAATTCTGAATTCCATTCATGTACAATGGCTACATGAACATCTTTTGCAATAGGAATTTCTATATCTTTTTTCACTTTAACCCAATTTTTTAGAATCCCCTTAGGAGCGAAGGGCGTAATTTAATTTGTGCCAATAGTAGTTGTTTGTACTTGCCCTCTGTATTATTTATATTTTGATTGGCCTTTCTATCTACAAGCGGATTGCGACCTAAAAGGTGCTCTTGAACTGATTTAAGAAACGCAGGTCATTTTCACTTAAAAGGCGAATATCGGAAATTTGATGTAGCAATAGGGCAATTCGGTCTATACCCATTCCAAAAGCAAATCCGGAGTACTCATTGGCATCTATACCACAATTGGTGAGAACGTTGGGATCTACCATGCCACAACCCATGATTTCCAGCCAACCGGTACCTTTGGTCATCTTGTAATCTGTTTCGGTTTCAAGCCCCCAATACACGTCTACCTCGGCACTTGGTTCCGTAAAGGGAAAATAGGATGGTCTAAGCCTAATCTTGGATTTACCAAAAAGCTCGGTGGTAAAAAATTGTAAGGTTTGTTTAAGATCGGCAAATGATACATCCTTGTCTATGTACAGGCCTTCAACCTGATGGAAAAAGCAATGTGATCTTGCCGATATGGCCTCGTTTCTATACACCCTGCCCGGAGAAATGGTCCGTATAGGCGGCTTGTTGTTTTCCATATAGCGTACCTGTACCGATGAGGTGTGGGTACGAAGTAGAATATCAGGGTCGGTCTGTATGAAAAAAGTATCCTGCATGTCCCTGGCCGGGTGATATTCCGGGAGGTTCAAAGCCGTAAAATTATGCCAATCATCCTCTATTTCAGGACCTTCGGAAACATTGAAGCCTATTCTCGAAAAAATTTCGATTATCTGATTTTTGACTATGGAGATAGGGTGGCGTGTACCTAGCTGTAAGGGTTCCCCTGGTCTTGTTAAATCCCCGTAAATACCTTTTTCTTCCTGCTTGTTTTCAAGAGCCTGCTTAAGGGTAGTAACCTTGTCAGTGGCAAGCGTCTTAAGTTGGTTTATTATCTGCCCAAATTCCTTTTTCTGTTCATTGGGAACATTCTTGAATTCGGAGAAAAAATCGTTTAAAAGTCCCTTTTTACTTAAGTATTTTATACGGAAACTTTCCAGTTCTTCCTTAGTGGTGGCAGTAAATTGTTCTACCTCTCTAATGTGATTTTTTATAGTATCGATCATGTTGTTCGGCTAATGCCGCAAATTTAAGATATTTACGGCATTACCGACTACATATTTCATCATAAATTGGTTTACTACCTAAGCCGAAGCTTCAACCCGCTTGTTGTTGTTCTTATGATCCAAGTATTTTATACACTCATCAAAGGTGTCAAATATGTGTTCTTTTGGTATCAAATCGGGTATTATATCTACACGTTCCATCATATAGCGTGGTTGATCCAGTACATCTACCAATAATACCTCAATATTGGAATTGTATAAATCAATAAGTACATCTTCTAAAGTATACAGGCCAGATTGATCCATATACTGCATACGGTCCATACGGATAATAACCGTAGAGGCCGTTCTTGGAATCTGATCTGCCAGAACTTGAAAGTCACTGGTAGAACCAAAGAAAAGAGGTCCTTTAATGTGTTTTATAAATACTTTTTCCTTTAAATGTTGTGGAAAATTGGCTTCATCTGCCCATCCTTTTTCATGCACCAAGGTTTTCACATCCGATCTTTCGGCTGTTAGGTCGCCCATTTTTTTCATAAACATTAGGGAGGCTATAACCAGGCCAACACCCACGGCATAAACCAAATTCCATACTGAAGAAAGTACGAGTACCACAAGCATTATCATTACTTCTGAACTCAATTTTATAGGGCCTAGGCTTACATCTTTAGGTAAACTAGGTATGGCTTTTAAGCCTTTGTAGTCCATTACACCTATACCTACGGTAACCAAAATACCGGCTAGTACAGCTGCGGGTATTTGCGACGCAATTGGGCCCAAGGCAAGAAGAATTACCAATAGCAGAACACCTGCAATCATCCCCGATAACCGTGTCTTGCCCCCGGCATTTATATTTACTACGGTACGAATGGTGGCACCGGCTCCGGGAATTCCTCCAAAAATAGCGGCTATACTGTTACCTATACCCTGGCCTACAAGCTCTTTGTTGGGCTTGTGCTTAGTTTTGGTCATGTTGTCCGCTACAACGGAGGTTAAAAGGGAGTCTATAGCTCCTAAAAGGGCCAAGGTTAGAGCGGTGAATATATATGGGGTTATCGAATTAAGTTGAAAACCGGTGAATATATCCAAGTTGGGTACAGGGAAGCCACTGGGGATTTCCTCTATAGGGCGGTAGTTGAGTCCAAACCCGTATGCCACGCCAGAAACAACAATTAGGGCTACCAAGGCACTTGGAATGGCGGTTGTAATTTTTTTAAAGCCATAAATAATGGCTATTGTTGCAAGGGCTAGGATAAGCTCTAGCCAATTGATGTTTTGCATGGCCCTGGGAAGTACTTTGATAGTGCCAAAAACCCCTGAGGCCTCACTTTTGGCCAAGGTTGCAGCTTCTTTCATCACATCATCCTGGGTAATGCTTGAGGAACGTTTTATAGTTTCTTCAAAGTCTTCCAAAACCAGAATGCCTTCGCCAGCCTCTTCTTTTAAAATATTTTCCAATATTATTTCCTCGGCCATTGGTTTGTATTGGGATACAAAATCCACGTCTTCTTTTGGGTAATAGCCTACTGCGGGAAGAATCTGGGTAACCAATATAATTACCCCTATTGCAGTCATAAAGCCGGAAACCACTGGGTAGGGGATATAGCGGATGTACTTGCCAATTCCTAAAAGACCAAGTCCAATTTGCATAAGGCCAGCCAATAAGAAAACAAGAAGAATGGCGGGAAGTGCTTTCTCTATACTTCCATCATTTAGGGCTACGATCCCGGCAATAACTACCATACTTACGGCAGTCATTGGAGCCGTTGGGCCAGAAATTTGAGTATTGGTACCGCCAAAAAGCGCAGCAAAGAAACTGATGAATATGGCTCCGTAAAGTCCGGCACTTGGTCCCAGTCCAGAACTTACACCAAAAGCTAAAGCTAATGGAAGGGCAACAATACCAGCGGTAATTCCTCCAAAAAGGTCTCCTCTAAAATGTGAAAATAGATTTTTCATAAGATTGAATTTAGTATTCGTTTAGTTTAAGCTAGAAACCAATCCTTGGTTTCAGTAATTAGAAGGCCAATGTTGCTACATTGGCCTTCTATAATATGAGGTGTTTATTCGTAAAAAATAACCTGGCCATTAGATACATCGTACATGGCACCAACTACTTTTATTTCCCCATTCTCTTCCATTTCGGCTAAAACAGGACTTTGTTTACGTAAATTCTCAATGGTTAAATTTACGTTCTTTTCGGCAACTCTATCTACAAACTCCAGATTTTTGGAATTTCTCAGGCTCTCATCAGCAGGTTCTGTAACCGCCTCTACGGCTGGCTCAATCTTGTTGATAAGGGCGGTAAGGTTACCCAATCTAGCGTGGTCGCAGGCCCCTTTTACGGCACCACAGCTTGTGTGGCCCAAAACAACAATTAGTTTGGTCCCGGCAAGTTTGCAAGCAAACTCCATGCTTCCTAAAATATCCTCGTTTACAAAGTTACCCGCTATTCTAATGCTAAATATATCACCAAGACCTTGGTCAAAGACCAATTCGGCAGAAACCCTAGAGTCTATACAGCTTAAGATGGTGGCGAATGGAAATTGCCCTTCACTGGTGTCATTTACTTGTTCAAGAAGGTTTCTATTGGCCTTTAGGTTGTCTTGAAACCGCTGGTTGCCCTCCTTTAAAAACTGTAATGATTTTTCAGGAGTCATTGTGGCTTGGGTTTCTTTTGTATGTGCTTTCATATTTATTAATTTATTTAAATTATGCTATTTTTAAATTCGTATTGTAATGATAATAGGTGTAAGATTTACCTATTATTAAAAGATTTATATCAGATTTCTTAACTATATCATACGGACTAATTGACTTGCTGAGGCTTAGTTTTTCCCGTTTATTTCTTTCCATAAATAAGAGATCAACCTTACTTTGCAATAGATAGTTAGGAAGGTTTTTTACGGTATTCTCACTGTGATCAAAAACATAATTGATGGTCTTTCGTCCTAAAATATTACCGGTTGTTTGTTTAACAGTTGAAGTCTCCAATAGATTGAACGACTTTAAACTGCTGTTCGTGTTAAAAAAGAGGTCCTTGGTAAAAGAGGAGGCAAAGGCCGCCTCTGAACAATTGAGGGAGCCTATGCCTATCTTTTTGCCTGGTTCAAGACCTTTGTTAGGTGAAACAATCAGTATCGTGCCTTCAAATATACTTAGGACAAAATTGATAATCCTGTCATCTGTTGTATTAAAAGGTTTGCTCTTGCGCCTTCCCAACACCAGAATGTCGGGTTTATTGGCTGTTAGATATCTTTCAATTTCACTTTTTATATTTCCAAAAGTACTGGAATAATTAATGGGTACACTATATTTTTCCATTATGGGCTGAACAATGTTCTTTATTTGTTTGTCCGTAAGAATATAGTTTTGGTTTATAGAGCGCATGGCAGATAATTGGTTGCCTTTCCCAATTACTTGGGTGGGTTTTTTTACGCTTAAAACCTGAATTTCCCCATTAATCATTTTAGCGAAACTTACAGCGCTTTTTAAAAGGTATGATATGTCACCCTCCAAATCTGTGATTACAGCTATTTGCTGTTTGTTTCTCAACGCTC
Organism: uncultured Arenibacter sp.; assembly: GCA_963972175.1. Lineage (GTDB taxonomy): Bacteria > Bacteroidota > Bacteroidia > Flavobacteriales > Flavobacteriaceae > Arenibacter. The sequence goes on along the minus strand of CAXAVP010000060.1, from coordinate 1,049 downwards.
CCATTAACTTAAACTTAGTTTGGATTTTGGCCTAGTTCTAAAGAATTCGGTAAAACTATCGGGGTTTTCCACTACCCCGCGTTTTGAGACCAGTTGTATATCTATATTGCGTTCTTTGGCCTTCACCGAGAAATCGTCCAGAATTTCAATAATATCAACATCGAGATATCTGGTCTTGAGTAAATCCAACTCTAAATAGGTGTCGCGCGGAAGGCTATCCAATTCTTTTAGGATGGCACCTTTGTTAAAAAAGGTAACTTCCTCTGCCAGGGTCATTTTTATCTTGTGCTTTCCATTGCTTACATCTTCAATATGTAGGAAATGGGAATTTTGGTAGTTTTTCAACAGAATTACTACAATTCCAACTAGAAGACCTAGGCTAATGCCAACAAGTAAATCAGTAAAAATAATACCCATAACGGTTACCGTAAAGGGCACAAATTGCTTCCATCCCAATTTGTACATTTGAACAAAAAGGGCTGGTTTTGCCAATTTAAAACCAACTATAAACAGTATAGCCGCCAAAACCGACAAGGGAATCATATTCAATAATGTTGGGATGAGAATAACGGATATTAGCAGTAGGAAACCGTGGATAATAGCCGATAGTTTTGACTTACCACCAGATTGAACATTGGCAGAACTCCTAACAATTACCTGAGTAATGGGGAGGCCTCCTATTAGTCCGGAAATTATATTTCCAGTCCCTTGGGCAAGAAGCTCACGGTTGGTAGGGGTTACGTTTTTCTCTGGATCCAATTTATCGGTCGCTTCCACACATAAAAGGGTTTCAAGACTGGCAACCAATGCTATGGTAAAAGCTGTAACCCATACATCCGGGTTGGTGATGGCAGAAAAATTGGGAAAGCTGAACTGCCCGAAAAATGATGCGGCATCCTCTGGGATGGGTACACTTACCAAGTGGTCGGAGGAAATGGACAAAAACGCATTGTTTTGGGTTAGAACAAAGAAAATAATACCTATTGCCACGGCAACCAATGGTCCCTGGATAAGTTGAAAGATCTTACCTTTTTTGGAAAGAACCTTAT
>CAXAVP010000059.1:0-18812 GCA_963972175.1 uncultured Arenibacter sp. | reverse complement strand
CCCGGGAAGAAGCAAAAGATTTTCTATTCCAATACAATACCAAGTATCAATCACTTATGGGCGAGCTTAATAAATACAAAGAAATTCTTACCTACTACGAGAACGAAGGGAAGGATCTGGCCGATGAAATTATCAAAACTGCAAGCATGGGATACCAAAGTGGGGAAATAGATTTTTTCCAATACATCCAAAGCATGGAAAACGGGTACCACATTACCTTGTCATATCTAGAAAACCTAAACGCCTACAACCAAACGGTGATTGCCATCAATTATTTAAACTTTTAAAAAAACAACATTATGTTACGAATACAATATATCTTTTTTCCGCTTATTCTTCTATTATCAATTGCGGGTTGTGGAGAAACCAAAACAACAAACAACACTCCTGAAAATTCAGAAGAAAGTGAACAGCTGCAAACAACCATAACCGTATCCAAAGACCAGTTTGAAGGAGAAAATATGATCCTAGGAAAATTAGAAACACATAATTTCCCAACCTTGGTCAGCGTTACCGGAGCTATAGATGTACCACCCCAAAACAGGGCTATTGTAAGTAGTTTCACTGGTGGCTATGTAAAAAGAACTCCATTTCTTATTGGAGACAAGGTGAAAAAAGGCCAAGCTTTGATAACCTTGGAAAACCCAGAATTTGTGCAGCTACAACAAGATTACGTAGAAGTTGCAGAGCAACTCACCTATCTTAAATCGGAATTTGAGAGACAGGAAAAGCTTGTGGCAGAACAAATAAGTTCTGAAAAGAATTTTTTAAAGGCCAAAAGTGCCTACAAGCAAAATTTAGCGATGTACAATGGCCTTAGAAAAAAACTTCAAATGCTAAACATATCCCCAATTAAGGTAGAACAAGGGGAGTTAACCTCCCAGATTACCATTTACGCCCCCATCAGCGGCAGTATAACCAAGGTAAATATCAACAAGGGCATGTATGTATCCCCTGCCGATGAGATCATGGAAATCATCAACCTAGACCATATTCATTTAGAATTATCTGTTTTTGAAAAGGACATCCTTTCAATCAAAAAAAATCAACCAATACGGTTTACTATCCCTGAAGCTTCCCCTAAAAACTTTGAAGCTGCGGTATATTTGGTAGGAACCTCTATTGACCCGGACAGTAGAACGGTTAAGGTACATGGACATTTGCACGACGATGAAAATCACAACTTTGCAGTAGGAATGTTCATAGAGGCAAACATCATTATCGAAGAAAAAAGTCAATTAGCACTACCCAACGAAGGAATACTGACCATGGACGAAAAGCAGTATGTCCTAGCCGTAAGCTCACAGGACGGCCAGCACTTGGTATTGGAAGCCATGGAGGTAAAAGTTGGTGACAGCTACAACGGCTTTACCGCTTTAACGGACATTGGCAATTTAAAGAAGGACGACCAATTGATAGTGCAAGGTGGTTTTAATATATTGGGCGAATCCGGGGGCCATGACCACTAGCCTTGTTTTTTTTTAACATAAACAGGAATTGGCCGGCGCTTAACATCACTGCTGTATAGGTAAAAACAAAAGCAACAAACAACCAAAAACCAGGATGAAAAAACATTTTCCACCCTGGTTTTTTTACTGCTACCATTAAACACAAAACCTAAAGCATTACATAATAATAAGAAATACAATAAGCTATTATTCAGTGATTTATGTTTTTTATATCGCTAAATTTCCTGCGCAGTATTAAGCCCGTTCACCAATCGCATAATCCCAAGAGGATTACTATCCTTAAGAGCTTCGGGCAATTGTGATTCTGGCCAATTCTGAAAAGAAACAGGACGCACCCATCTTTTAATCGCAGCGGTACCTACTGAGGTAAACCTGCTGTCCGATGTAGCCGGAAACGGCCCTCCATGCAACATTGAAGGACACACTTCCACCCCTGTAGGGACCCCATTAAAGATTATACGCCCTACCCTGTTTACCAAGGCATCTACCACCTCATAATAAGATTCCAGCTCAGACGAAGAACCTAAAATAGTCCCTGTAAGCTGACCTTCCAAATGCTGCACTACAGTAATCAATTCAACCTTGTCCCCACATTCTACAATTACGGAAAATGGCCCAAAGACTTCCCTGTGCAATATAGGGTTCTCCAAAAAATCCGAAGCAGCAACTTTTAAAACCTTTTGCTGGGCAAAATTAGGTGCAACTTCTTTGGTATAAGTGGCAATTTCTTCGGTTTTTGGTTGTGCCGACAACTCTTTTTTCCCTTTTTCATAATTCTCATGAATATTTGGGTGCAACATACTGGATGGCTCAATTTCCTCAATTTTTTCCTTCAACACAGAAGCAAAATCATCAAGAGCATCACCTTTAATCCCTAATATTAGCCCAGGATTAGTACAGAACTGACCCGCACCCAAAGTAATAGACCCGGCGTATTGCGAAGCCCAATCAGACCCTTTCTCCACTAAAGCCGATGGCAAGACCACCACCGGATTAATACTGCCCATTTCCGCAAATACCGGTATGGGCTCCTTCCGCTGTGTTGCCAGTCTATATAAAGCCATTCCACCAGTGGTGCTTCCAGTAAAACCAACCCCTTTTACCTTGGGGTGCATTACCAACATCTGCCCTACTTCCAAATCACTGCTATTGAGGTTGGAGAAAACCCCATCGGGCATTCCAGTGCTTTTCGCAGCTTTCACCACCGCTGAAGCCACCAATTCTCCAGTACCCGCGTGCATGGGATGACTTTTAACAATAACAGGACAACCTGCCGCTAGGGCACTGGCCGTATCACCACCGGCCGTAGAAAACGCCAAAGGAAAATTACTTGACCCAAATACAACAATGGGACCGATAGGCATTAACATTTTTCGCAGGTCCACTTTGGGCAAGGGCTGCCTATCTGGCTGGGCCGTATCAATAGTAGCCTCTACCCACGAACCCTCCTGCAACAAGGAAGCAAAAGCCCTAAGCTGCCCCATGGTCCTTCCCCGCTCACCTCTGGCCCTGCCTTCGGGAAGTCCGGATTCTTCAACATAGGTAGTAATCAGCTCGTCACCCAATAATTCTATTTCATCTACAATGGCATTTAAGAAGTCAGCTTTTTTTTGACCCGAAAAATTACGGTAGACCTCAAAGGCCTCTGACGCCTTTTCTACCGCCCCCTCTATTTCTTCATGGGAAGCTTCATAAAAGGTCCATTTCGTTTGTTTGTTCAATACAGGATTGAAGGTGGTATATGTTTTGTTGTTTTTGGCAGACATATCGCTGCCAATAAAATTTTTACCTGTTATCATTATAGATTACTTTTTTTATATAATTCGCTGTTTTCCAATTTCATTACTAATTTAATACTCTAAAAATTTCCTATCCATTTTAAGATGAATGTCTTTTCCTACACTATATTGACCAAAACCAAATTTTAGAGCCAATAGCAACAACCATTATCGCCCCCTTCCCTATTTCTCTTCCCACTTCCCCTGCCTACCCTTTAAGGACACAAATCTAAGTGTCAAACAAAGTATAAACTTAAGGAATATTGGCCATATATAAGGGATTCTTAACCTTAACGGAATAAATCCTAGAGTCAGTACTGAATGTCATTGACAATACTGCGACCTAGGTAATGGTAATTTTTACAACACACTGAAAATCAACCCCATCATTACCCTTCACCCCATGTAGCGATCAACCTTTGACCAAGTCCAATACAGTTTTATAAAAATAGTAAGATTGTTTCCTTTAGATTTCCCTATTTTTGAAAAATTCTGAATTATTTAAATATTACCAATGAAAAAAATATTGTTAGTTGCACTAGGCCTATCCATGGCCTGCAACTCTTCACAAAAGACTATCTCCCAACAAACGGAATCGGTAAAAAAAGCAGTTAGCCCAGAAGTTTACGCCTCCTCCATTACCGAGGCCGACTTAAAGGAACATCTTTATATTTATGCCTCGGATGAGTTTGAAGGCAGAAATACAGGGGAGCCGGGCCAAAAAAAGGCTGTAGAATACCTAAAGGCCAAATATATTGAACTAGGAATACCCGCAGCCAAGGCCGATGGAGACTATTTTCAAAACGTACCCTTGGTCATCAACAAATTACCAGAAGGCAACGTAAGCATTAACGGCAAAGAATTTACCAATGGCGATGGCCTACTTACCTTTTCAGCAGCAAAAGCCAACCTTAACAACATAGCATATGTAAGCTATGGTATTGAAGAGGATAATTACTCCGATTATTCCGATGTGGACGTCAAAGGAAAGATTGTTTTGATAAAATCAGGGGAACCTATGAATGCGGATGGCACCTACACCCTCTCCGGAACCAGTCAAAGATCGGCATGGAGCAATATGTCTGAGTCCTTGGGAAAAAGAATGGAGCTAGCTGCAAGCAAAGGTGCCATTGGGGTGATGTATTATGACGAAGACAATTATGCCCGATTCAAGAACAGATTTAACCACATGAAGAACAGGGACAATGGTAGCATGGTCCTAAAAGATGAAGTGGAGCACGATTTTTTCAGTTTCTTTATAGATGCCACAGTGGCCAATCAACTTTTACCAAATATTAAATCGGAAAACAAATCCAAAATCATCACTACCAATTTAAAGCTAAACATTGAAAGCAACAGCAAGGACGTTGTTTCCGAAAATGTTGCCGCTATTATCAGAGGTAACGAAAAACCTAATGAGTACATCATTATTTCGGCCCACTTGGATCATGTTGGCGTTGGCAAGGACGGCCAGATATACAATGGTGCAGACGACGATGGGTCCGGGACCGTTGGGATGCTCGAAATTGCAGAAGCCTTTAAAAAAGCGGCCGATCAAGGACAGGGGCCAAAGCGCTCCATTGTTTTTCTCCACGTTACCGGGGAAGAAAAAGGCTTATTGGGATCTAAATATTATGCAGACCATGACCCTATTTTCCCATTGTCCGAAACGGTGGCCGACCTGAACATTGATATGATTGGAAGGATAGACCCTAAGCGAGATGGCGATAGGAACTACATCTACCTAATTGGCTCGGACAAACTAAGCACCGAACTCCACGATCTTTCAGAAGAGGTGAACCAAAAATATATGAATATAGAATTGGATTACACCTATAATGATGAAAACGATCCCAATCGTTTTTACTACAGAAGCGACCACTATAATTTTGCAAAAAACAACATCCCAATTATTTTTTATTTTAACGGGACCCATGAAGACTACCACCAGCCTGGGGACACGCCCGATAAAATAAATTATGACCTACTACAGAACAGGACAAGACTGGTATTCCATACGGCTTGGGAAATTGCTAATAGGGAAGCCCGACTAAAAGTAGATAAGGCCACCAAATAAACAAAGAGTAAACTTAATGCGGTGCCAAACCGCTTCCTTTTTAAAAATAAGGTGGCCGATACAAAATCGGCCACCTTATTTTTTTACCATTGCTCCCAATAAGACCAGAAATTTATGGTGATTACGAAATAAAAAACAAATCAGGTTATATTCCAAACAATCATTAATATTTCTGTTGAACATCGTAATTATTCCAATTATAATTTCAATGATTTCCAATATAGTCTTAATTTTGCATGCTAGTAAAAAAGTAGGTTTTTGCCTTTCTTTTGAAATATTTTTAATCAGATCATAAATTATAACCCTATAAAATGAAGAAAACGTTATTTGATAAAGTATGGGATTCCCATGTTGTTCATAAGATTGAAAATGGGCCGGATGTATTGTTCATAGACCGCCATATGGTTCATGAAGTTACTAGTCCGGTTGCTTTTCTTGGCATAAAGAATAGGGATATTCCGGTAATGTACCCGGAGCGTACATTTGCTACGGCAGATCACAACACCCCTACCATTAACCAGCATTTGCCGGTAAAAGACCCACTTTCCGCCAATCAGCTTAAGGCATTGGAAGAAAACTCCAAGGCCTATGGTATTTCCTATTGGGGGCTGGGACATGAAAAAAATGGTATTGTCCACGTTGTAGGTCCGGAATACGGCATCACCCAACCCGGAGCCACTATTGTATGTGGGGACTCGCATACCTCTACCCACGGAGCCTTTGGAGCCATTGCCTTTGGAATAGGTACCTCTGAGGTTGAAATGGTATTGGCCACCCAATGTATCATGCAGCAGAAGGCCAAGTCCATGCGGATCAATGTAAACGGAAAACTGAATAAAGGGGTTACCCCAAAAGATGTTGCCCTATATATTATCTCCCAGCTAACAACCTCTGGTGCCACTGGGTACTTTGTGGAATATGCCGGTGATGTATTTACCAACATGAGCATGGAAGGTAGGATGACCGTTTGTAATTTAAGTATTGAAATGGGTGCCCGTGGAGGGATGATCGCCCCGGACAATAAAACCTTCGAATATATAACTGGACGTGAATTCACGCCCGTTGGTGCCGATTGGGACAAGGCCATGGAATACTGGAAAACCCTTAAAACAGATGAGGGAGCCGAATTTGACAAAGAAGTAACTTTTGACGCTTCTGCCATAGAACCCATGATCACCTACGGAACCAACCCAGGAATGGGTATCGGAATTTGCAATGGCATCCCATCTGCAGAAGCCGTCGAAGGAGGTGTAAGCACCTATAAAAAGTCCCTACAATATATGGACTTCAACGAAGGCGACAATATGATCGGTAAACCCATCGATTTTGTATTCTTGGGAAGCTGCACCAATGGTCGTATAGAAGACTTTAGAGCCTTTGCTTCTATTATAAAAGGTAGAAAAAAAGCAGACAACGTAACAGCTTGGTTGGTTCCAGGATCACACAAAGTAGAAGCGGCCATCAAAGAAGAGGGAATATTGGACATCTTGCATGAAGCCGGTTTTGAACTTCGAGAACCCGGGTGCTCTGCATGTTTGGCCATGAACGACGATAAAGTACCCGCAGGGAAATATGCCGTTAGTACCTCCAACCGTAATTTTGAAGGTAGACAGGGACCTGGCTCCAGAACCCTCTTGGCCAGTCCACTAGTAGCAGCAGCTGCCGCTGTGACCGGAAAGGTGACCGATCCAAGGGAATTGATGCAGGAATTGGTTTAATAGCAAACATAAAGTAAAATTAAGTTAAACACCGTTTGGCACAATGCGCCAAGCACATTTGTAACAACAACATGGCATACGATAAATTCAACATACTAACCTCCACGGCCGTTCCACTTCCTATTGAAAATGTGGATACGGATCAAATAATCCCGGCCCGTTTTCTAAAGGCTACCGAGCGTAAAGGATTCGGTGACAATTTGTTTCGCGACTGGCGTTATAACCCGGACAATAGTCCTAAGGAAGACTTTGTACTAAACAATCCCACCTACAGTGGCAAAATATTGGTAGGCGGTAAAAACTTTGGATCAGGTTCCTCAAGAGAGCATGCTGCCTGGGCCGTATACGACTACGGATTTAGATGTGTTGTATCCAGCTTTTTTGCCGATATTTTTAAAAACAACTGTTTAAATATAGGTGTATTGCCTGTTCAGGTAAGTGCTCCTTTCCTAGAGAAAATATTTGCAGCAATTGAAGCCGACCCTAAAACGGAATTGGAAATAAACCTTCCTGAACAGACCATTACACTGACCACAACAGGGGAATCTGAGAGTTTTGACATCAACGATTATAAAAAACAAAATATGCTTAATGGCTTTGACGATATTGATTACTTATTAAATATCCAAGAAAACATTAGGGAATTTGCCAAGGACACCCCTTTATAGTAAAATACACCTGGATTAACCCCAACTTCTGGAGATCTATTCCATTTCTTCACAAGAACAGGGTGCAATCAAGGCTGCCCATTGGGCACAAAAATTGTTGAAACCGGCTCATCATAAATGGAAAGAAGAAACATAGAAATCATGGATACCACCCTTCGGGACGGAGAACAAACCTCTGGGGTATCCTTTTCCGCATCCGAGAAGCTGACGCTGGCAAAATTACTGCTGGACGAACTAAAGGTAAATAGGATTGAAGTGGCTTCTGCAAGGGTGTCCGAGGGCGAATTGGCTGCCGTACAACAAATTACGGAATGGGCCTCTTCCAAAGGGTATTTGGCCCGTGTAGAGGTACTGACCTTTGTAGACAAGGGGGTTTCCTTGGATTGGATGAAAAAATCAGGTGCCAAGGTACAAAACCTTCTTACCAAAGGTTCCATGAACCATTTGACACACCAATTAAAAAAAACACCTGAACAGCATTTCGAAGAAATAAAAAATACTATTGCATTGGCCGCTGAGCAAGGAATTGCCACTAATGTATATTTGGAGGATTGGAGCAATGGTATGAGAAATTCTAAGGATTATGTGTTTCAATTCTTGGATTTCCTATCCACACAACCCATAAAAAGGGTCCTTTTACCAGACACCCTGGGGGTACTTACCCATACGGAAACTTTTGCCTATATTTCAGAAATTGTTCAGCGCTACCCAAAGTTGCATTTGGATTTTCATGGCCATAACGATTATGATCTTAGCGTTTCCAATGTCATGGAAGCCATTAAGGCTGGTTGTCACGGACTACATTTAACCGTCAACGGCATGGGCGAAAGGGCAGGTAATGCGCCTATGGCAAGTGTAATAGCGGTCATAAATGATTTTATGCCCAATATAGAGGTTTCCGTGAACGAGTCGTCCCTATACAAGGTGAGTAAGCTGGTATCTGCTTTTACAGGCTTTGGCATCCCTGCCAATAAGCCAATTGTTGGCGAAAATGTATTTACACAAACAGCTGGAATACACGCAGATGGAGATAGTAAAAAGAACCTTTACTTTAACGACTTAATGCCAGAACGTTTTGGTAGGAAGCGAAAATATGCACTGGGAAAAACTTCAGGAAAAGCCAATATCCAAAAAAATCTACAGGAATTGGGACTTACGCTGAACGATGATGAACTCAGAAAGGTAACAGCCCGTATTATTGAGTTGGGAGACAAAAAGGAGAAAGTCACCAAGGAAGACTTACCCTATATTATTTCGGATGTACTGGATAGTGACACTTTTCAGCAAAAGGTTTTTGTAAAGTCTTACGTCCTTACCCATTCCAAAGGATTAAAGCCTTCCACTACCCTAGCCTTGGAAATTAACGGTGAACGCATTGAAGCGCACGCTCAAGGAGACGGACAGTATGATGCATTTATGAATGCATTGAGAAAAGTTTACGAATCCAAAAATATGAAATTACCTGTTTTGGTAGATTATGCCGTACGGATTCCCCCTGGGAGTAACTCGGACGCCCTTTGCGAAACAATTATCACCTGGAAAAATGGGGATACGGAATTTATTTCCAGAGGCTTGGATTCTGACCAAACCGTATCGGCCATAAAGGCAACCGAAAAAATGTTGAATATTATTTAGGAACAACAGAAACAATTATAACCATGCCAGTTGTAGATCATCTGGCAAAAAGCAAAACTGAATGAAATTAAATATTGCCCTTTTAGCAGGAGATGGAATTGGTCCTGAAGTAATTGACCAAGCGGTAAAAGTATCCAATGCCGTTGCAAAGAAATACAATCATGAAATTAGCTGGTCACCGGCCTTAACAGGTGCTGCTGCCATTGATGCAGTTGGAGAGCCTTACCCGGATGAGACACACGCTGTTTGTGAAGCGGCGGATGCCGTTTTATTTGGAGCCATAGGACACCCTAAGTTTGACAACGACCCCTCTGCCAAGGTTCGCCCAGAACAAGGTTTGCTAAAAATGCGTCAAAAATTAGGGTTATTTGCCAATGTGCGACCTACTTTCACCTTTCCTTCGCTTATAGACAAGTCTCCTTTAAAAAGGGAGCGTATAGAAGGAACAGATTTAATTATATTAAGAGAGTTAACCGGCGGAATCTATTTTGGAAAAAGAGGCCGTGAAGACAATGGGGATACTGCTTACGACACCTGCACCTATACGCGTGCTGAAATACAGCGTTTAGCTAAAAAAGGCTTTGAAATGGCCATGTCCCGTTCCAAAAAACTTTGCTGTGTAGACAAGGCCAATGTTTTGGAATCCTCTAGATTATGGAGAGAGACCGTACAAGCCATGGAAAAAGATTACCCAGAAGTAACTGTTACCTATGAATTTGTTGATGCAGTTGCCATGAGACTGGTACAATGGCCAAATTCCTATGACGTAATGATAACCGAAAATTTGTTTGGGGATATCCTAACCGATGAAGCTTCCGTTATTTCTGGTTCAATGGGACTCATGCCTTCTGCTTCGGTAGGTACCAAGACCAAACTTTACGAGCCTATTCACGGTTCTTATCCGCAAGCTGCCGGAAAAGACATTGCCAATCCTTTGGCTACTGTACTTTCTGCCGCCATGATGTTCGAGGACTTTAACCTTAAAGAAGAAGCCCAGGCCATCCGTGATGTAGTAAACAAATCCCTGTCAGAAGGAGTTGTTACCGAAGATTTGGCCGAAGGCGGTAAATCTTACAAAACAAGCGAATTAGGAGATTGGTTGGCCCAAAACATTTAATCAATTCCCTAGAGCAGCAGGCTAAAGGCCATAACTGAACTTCTAAAAACAAAATCCCCAATAATGACAATCATTATTGGGGATTTTTAGTTGATATAAAATTATTTGTCCATGGAATTAATTAAATGCCATCTTGCGTTTGGCATTCACAGTTCTTTTTCTGGAAACCACTATTATCAATAGGGCAATTCCAATACCTACACTAGCCATAAAAGCCCCCACTAGACTGGCAGAAGTAAAACCATACCCCATGGCAATTGGCAGTCCCGCAAAAAAAGCACCAGAGGCATTCCCCATATTAAAGGCACTTTGATTCATGGAAGACCCCAAACTTTCGGATCCTTTTGACGCCCTAATAATTGCCAACTGTATAGGTGTCCCAACCATAAAGGAAACTATTCCAATTATAAAGGTAAGTATGAGAATAGCCACGGGATTGGCCGCAACCAAGGAATTGATTACCAAAACCAACACCATCAAAGATAGGCTGATTATGACTGCTTTTAAGGGTTTAAATATTTCGGCCATTTTAGCACCAATGAAGTTGCCAAAAACCATACCCACACCAGCCAAAATCATAGCATAACTAACCATACTTTCGGAATGCCCAGATACTTTGGTCAGCAATGGAGCTATATAACTATACCAAGCAAAGAACCCTCCGGTACCTATAGTGGTAAGCAAAATCAACATCCAAATTTCCATTCGCTTAAACACCTTTAAATCCTTGAAAAATCCACCTGAGGACGACTTTCCTAGTTTAGGAATCCAGAAGTATATACTTAGCATAGCAAAAACCCCTACAACCCCTACCAATAAAAAGGAAAGGTTCCAATTGTAGTGATGTCCCAAATATGTACCAACCGGTACACCTATTACATTTGCTATTGTAAGACCAGCAAACATTGTAGCTATAGCCTGCGCCGCTTTCCCTTCTTTTGCCAACTTTCCTGCCACCACAGCGCCAATACCAAAAAAGGCCCCATGAGGTAGTCCAGACAAAAACCTAGCTATCATCAAGGTCGTGTAACTTGTTGAAAAAGCCGATAGTGTATTAAACAAAGTAAACCACACCATAAGATAAAGTAATACTTTATGTGCGGGCCACTTACCACTTAAGGCTGTTAGCGTTGGTGCGCCAATTACGACTCCCAAAGCATAGGCTGAAATAAAATGGCCTGCCTGTGGAATACTTATACTAAGTGAATTGGCCACATCTGGTAGGATGCCCATAATAACGAATTCGGTCATCCCAATTCCAAACCCTCCTACCCCTAGGGCAATAAGCGCTTTTTTGTTCGATTTGTCCGCTTTCATAACATTTTAATTTAGATAATTATTACAGTACAATATTACAGCAATGTAAGATGGATGTGATATGGAGAATTATCCTATTTATATTCATTTATATCCTTTAAAAAAGTCGGCAAAAGTAATGTTATTTCTTTAAAAAACACGTCTAACTCCTAATGTTTAGTGGATTTTGGAAAGATTAAAAGAATTTTATAACCCACATACCTTTACTAGTTACCGATGTTGTATACCTGCAAATCCATGTGCGATCTTGTTACACCACTAATATGAGGGCCTTAGACCAAAACATGATGCCTCTACCTGGTAAAGGCATCTAATTAATTAACAATTAAATTGTTAGGATCCATACGATTTTGTGCAAATTCCCGTTGTTTAATAAATTACAAATAGAAAATTATAACTCACAAGAGGTGAAGTATTTTCTTACAATAAAACAAAATGAAGGTATACCAACATATAGTTCTCAACAGCAATGACGTAAAGGATCTGGAACTCGAATTTTCTCCGGATGTATTTTTTCTTTTTGCGTCCCCAAAATTCCAGGGAACCCAGGAATTTGTAACTGCCTTGGCCAAACACTATCCGAACGCTATATTAATTGGTTGCTCCACGGCGGGTGAAATTCTGGGCAATCAGGTGATGGATTCGTCCATTGCCCTAACGGCAGTTCAGTTCAAGCATACCAAGATTATATTTAAGGAAGTAGATCTCAATACTCATAATACTGATAGTTATGAGGCCGGAAAGGCTATTAGTAATTCCTTAAAGGCTGCCGATTTAAGGCACATATTTGTACTAAGTGACGGATTGTTCGTAAATGGGGCCGACCTGGTAAAAGGCTTGCATGCCGATCTGGATAAACAGGTAAGTATCACTGGTGGATTGGCAGCCGACTGTTCGGACTTTAAGGATACTTTCGTGATTGCCGGAGACAGACTAGCTTCCAAAAAAATAGTAGCTTTAGGACTATATGGTTCAGAGTTGCAAATAGGATTTGGTTCCAAAGGTGGCTGGGACAGTTTTGGAGTAGAACGCCTGGTTACCAAATCGCACAATAATATTCTCTATGAATTGGACGGACAACCAGCCCTAGCGCTATACAAATCCTTTTTAGGCAATAAAGCCAAGGACCTTCCAAGCTCTGGGCTATTGTTCCCATTAAGCATGAGGGACGAGGACAACCAAATTCCGGTAGTAAGGACCATATTGGCCATTGACGAAAAAACCGGAAGTCTAACCTTTGCCGGTAACATCCCCCAAGGCTCTTATGTTAGACTAATGAAGGCGAATATTGATAGGATAATCGGGGGAGCGGAACAATCGGCCATTACCGCTCTAAACAAGAACGAAAAGCAAGGTCAACTAGCATTTCTCATCAGCTGTGTTGGAAGACGTTTGGTGATGAAGCAGTTGGTTGAGGAGGAAGTGGAGGCGGTAAACCAAGTACTGGGTGATAAAATTAACACCACCGGGTTTTACTCCTATGGCGAGATTGCCCCATTTGATAAATTCTCTCCCTGTACTCTGCATAATCAAACAATGACCATAACAACTTTTTCCGAATGAACAATTATCACCGACTTTTAAAGAGGCAACTTAAAAAAGCCGATTTGGATGCTGGGACACTTCGTCTAATTGCTCCATTTTTACTTCAGGTGAACGAAGCCTACACCACTTTTGACAGTGATCTACAGCAAGTAGAAGGCATTCTTGAAAAAAGTTCCCAAGAGTTGTTTCAAACCAACCAGCAACTAAAAAACAATATAGAGTCCATTTCCGGTCAACTATCCAAAGTAGCCGGGAATATTAAGGATGTAATATTTGAAATGGATCTCGATGGCAACTGGTCCTACCTAAACCCCGCATGGTATACCCTTACAGGTATTAAGGTAAAGGATTGTTTGGGTAAACCGTACCACACATTCCTTAGGGATGCCCAAGGTAATCCTTATATCGATTTAATTGACCTCAGCTCCCCAAACTTTAAGACCTTAAGCAAGATCTTTAAATCCCAGCAATTGAACGGCAAGTACAAATGGCTAGACTTTTCCCTAAAAGTGATAAAGTCTGAGGAAGGCCAGCATGAAGGATATATAGGGACAATTGTTGATATTACTAAGATAAAGGAAACAGAGTTAGCACTCATTGAAGCCAAAGAAAAAGAATCCCACGCCAACAAAGCCAAGGATGAGTTCCTGTCCACCATGTCCCATGAGATTAGAACCCCTTTAAATGCGGTAATCGGAATTAGCCATTTGTTATTGTTGGAAAATCCCAAACCACAGCAATTGGAAAACCTAAATACCCTAAAGCACTCCTCTGAGCATCTTTTATGTTTGGTGAACGACATTTTGGATTTTAACAAAATAGCTTCCGGGCAATTGGAATTGGAAGAAAGGGACTTTAACCTTAGCCAAGTACTAAATGGCCTACAAAGCATATTCCACAATACGGCAAAAGAAAAGGACTTAAGGTTGATCATTAAAAAGGACACTACCCTACCAAAGACTTTTATTGGGGATAGCACCAGATTGTCCCAAATACTTACCAATTTGGTAAGCAACGCCATTAAGTTTACCGAGGAAGGCAAGGTAAGTGTTGACATTGAATCCATTGAGGAATCCAAAAACTACTGTGTACTGGAATTTATAATTACCGATACGGGAATTGGCATTCCTGAAGACAAAAAGGACAAAATTTTCCTTTCGTTTGCCCAGGCCAATTCGGATACCACACGAAAATATGGAGGAACGGGATTAGGACTTGCCATATGCAAACAACTATTGGAGCTCATGGACAGTGAGTTAAAATTAGAAAGTGAAGTAGGAAAAGGATCTACCTTTAGTTTCAAATTAAAATTAACAAAAAGCTCCAAAGCAGATCACAAGGAAGAGCTTAATATTTTTGACGTTAGTGCCATACATCAACAAGACAACCTAAAAGGCGTAAAAATCCTGGTTGCCGAAGACAACAAGGTGAATATTATGGTCATAGAAAAATTTCTTTCCAAATGGCAGGTAGACTATGATATTGCAGAAAACGGATTGCTGGCACTTAATAAGACTTTGGAAAACACCTATGACATGATTCTAATGGACCTTCAAATGCCGGTTATGAATGGTTTTGAAGCCAGCAAGGCTATAAGGGAATCCAACAATCCACTACATAAAGTAATCCCTATTTATGCGCTCTCTGCTTCTACAGGTATGGATATCAAGAATCAATTGGGGGAGTATGGAATAGATGGACTCATATGCAAACCCTTTAATCCTACGGATCTGTTTAAAAAGTTAATTGGTATACTACATCAAAAATATATCCACTAAACCTAATTATAATGCCCTACATTACCTGTGGATAAACAGTATGCGGATCATGTAGAATCCCCATAAAAAAAGCCCGCCCCATGTTAGTGGGCAGGCTAAAATTCGCTATCACCTATAAAGTCCTATAAAATATAGTCCGTACTTATAAAATTCGATAATTTGGATTCCAGCAATTGCTCCACCGTCTCGGTATTAAGGCTGTTATCTTTAAAGGCCACGAATGTACGTACCGAAAAGGAACGCAAGGCATCATGTACACTAAGGGTAGCCTGTGCCGAGTCTTTTCTACCTGTAAATGGATATACATCAGGACCGCGCTGGCAAGAACTGTTTAGGTTAACCCTACAGACCAAGTTCACCAAGGTATCTATTAATGGAGCTATGGCATATACATCCTTACCGAACAAACTTACCTGTTGCCCGTAATTGGATTCCGCCATATCATCCAATGGTTCTTCAATATCCTTAAAAGTAAGAATAGGAATAACAGGACCAAACTGCTCTTCCTTATAAACCCTCATATCTTTATTTACCGGATACAATATGGCAGGCCATATATAATTTTCTGAATGTTGCCCGCCTTTTTTATTCAATATCCTAGCTCCCTTTTCCCTGGCATCATCAATCAATTCCTGGATATATGCTGGTTTTCCTGGTTCTGGCAAGGGCGTTAGCTTAACACCATCTTCCCATGGATTACCAAATTTTAAGGCATCTACCCGCTTGGCAAAGCGTTTGTTGAATTCTTCGGCAATATCCTCATGAACGTATATCACTTTTAAGGCCGTACAGCGCTGACCGTTAAAGGACAATGTTCCTGCGATACATTCATCTACTGTAAGGTCCAAGTCTGCATCGGGGAGTATAATAGCCGGGTTTTTAGCTTCCAAACCTAATACCAATCGCAATCTATTGCTCTTAGGGTGCTGATTCTGCAGTGCATTGGCGGATTTACTGTTGCCTATCAACGCCAAAACATCCACTTTACCTGTTTTCATTATGGGGGCCGCCACTGCCCTACCTCTACCAAATACTATATTGACTACACCTTTGGGAAAGCTAGACCGAAAAGCCTCCAATAGCGGGGCAATAAGCAACACTCCGTGTTTGGCAGGCTTAAAAATGGTAGTATTCCCCATGATTATTGCGGGAATGAGCAGAGCAAAAGTCTCGTTTAAAGGGTAATTGTAGGGACCCAAACAAAGTACTACGCCCAATGGCCCTCTTCTAATATGGGCATACACCCCATCGTTCTTTTCAAATTTGGCCGCATCACGGTCCAATTGCTTATAATCCTCAATGGTGTCATTGATGTATTCTACGGTACGATCAAATTCTTTTTGTGAATCTGGAAGTGATTTTCCAATTTCCCACATCAAAAGTTTTACGATCTCCTCCCTCTTGGACTGCATTTTCTTTACAAAAAGCTCCATACAGTCAATTCGTTCGTTCACCCTCATGGTTGGCCAAGCCCCCTTTCCTTTATCAAAGGCCTTTAGCGCTGCACCCAATGCTTCCATAGCCTCCTTTTCTTCCATATCCGGAATACTTCCCAATAAGGTAGGCGCATATTCGTCAGTGCTGGAAATAGTTGAGTATACCTCCGAGGTCTTCCCGTCCCAAGTCTTCAGCTCCCCGTTGATCAGGTACTGTTTTTGATGGATAACTTCTTTTATTTCGTATTCTGCCGGGATATTTGTTTTTACCATAGTTGTGTTTTATAATTAACAATGCGACTTGCACAGCTTAGGTACTAAATTAATAAAACGGCAATTGTAATTCTCCATAATTTTGGGGAAATATTCGAAATATTACTACAAAAGGGCTCTACTCGATAGGTATATCGCAATTGTTTTTAATAGAAGTTATATCAAATACTGAAATAAATCGGGTTTATCATTAATATAATCCCCATAAAAGTTATTGTCTTTCATTCGTTTTATCAAAGGCGCCAGATCATCTGGGCTTTTTAGTTCTATACCCACCACTGCGGGGGCGTTTTCCTTGCTCGATTTTTTGGAGTATTCAAAATGTGTAATATCGTCGTTGGGCCCAAGAATTTCTGCCACAAACTGTTTTAGCGCACCCGGGCGCTGTGGAAAACGTATGATAAAATAATGTTTTAGTTTACCATAGAGTAATGCCCTTTCCTTAATCTCAGCGGTGCGGGTAATATCATTGTTACTCCCACTTACAACACAAACAACATTCTTACCCTTGATCTCTTCCTTATAATAGTCCAAAACACTAATGGTAAGTGCTCCTGCTGGCTCTACTACTATGGCATCCCTATTATAGAGGTCCAAAATGGTCTGACATACCTTCCCTTCGGGTACCGTTACTATATCGTGTAAACACTCCCTACATATACTAAAGGTGTAATCCCCCACGCGTTTTACCGCGGCACCATCAATAAATTTGTCAATTTGCCCCAATTCTGTATTTATTCCATTTTTTATTGAAGTTTTCATGGACGGAGCACCGGCCGGTTCCACCCCAATTATTTTTGTACCGGGAGACAAGGTCTTGAATACAGCACATAGGCCCGAAGCCAATCCGCCTCCCCCAACTGCCACAAATACGTAATCTATAGGCTTCTTCACCTGTTCCAAAATTTCTAGACCTACGGTTGCCTGACCTTCAATAATCTTTGGATCGTCAAATGGATGTATATACGTTTTGCGCTCTTCCAAACAGAACTTTTTGGCTGCATCTGAAGCATCGTCAAAGGTATCCCCAATCAGTACTACATCTACCCATTCCCCTCCAAATAATTGGGTCTGTTCTACCTTTTGTTTTGGTGTTACCGATGGCATATAGATAGTTCCGCGAATTCCCAAATGGTGACAGGCAAACGCAACCCCTTGGGCATGGTTTCCGGCACTGGCACATACCACCCCATTGACCAACTGTTCTTTGGTCAGCGAACTGATCTTATTAAAGGCTCCCCTTATCTTATAGCTCCTAACCCTATGTAGGTCTTCCCTTTTCATAAGAATATTGGCGTCGTACTCCTTGGAGTACCTAATACTCTGGGTCAGCGGCGTAACTTCAGCTACCTTTCTAATGGTTTCGGCCGCCTTTCTAATGTCTTCTATTTTAGGAAAATATGCTTTCATATCTATATATAAAGAAAAACCTGCCCAGGTTTTGAATCCAGGCAGGTCTTTTCAATAGTTCATTTCAATTATACTATGGGTTTCATAGCAGTCATGGATGCACGCAACCTAGCGCCCACTATCTCAACTGGATGCTCACGTAGCGCTTTATTTACCGCTATTAATTTTGCATTGTCCACACCAAGATGTTTTTCATCGCCAAAGTGCTTTCCAATCACATCTGTATCTATGGTCTTCATGAAGTCGGCCAACAAAGGTTTACAAGCATGATCAAACAAGTAGCAACCGTATTCTGCAGTATCGGAAATAACCCTGTTCATTTCAAACAATTTCTTTCTAGCTATGGTATTGGCAATCAATGGAGTTTCATGAAGCGACTCATAGTAAGCAGACTCTGCGATGATTCCAGATTCTGTCATGGCCTCAAAAGCCAATTCCACACCAGCCCTTACCATGGCAACCATTAGTACACCGTGATCATAAAATTCCTGTTCGGAGATATCGTCAGATCCTGCAGGAGTTTTTTCAAAGGCAGTCTCTCCTGTTGCAGCCCTCCAACTCAATAGGTTTTTATCGTCATTGGCCCAAGAT
>CAXAVP010000058.1:0-18885 GCA_963972175.1 uncultured Arenibacter sp. | reverse complement strand
AAAGTTGAAAGGATATTTTATGGACGACAATTTTTCCCCTAGAGTAAAAGATGTAATTGCTTATAGCAAGGAAGAGGCCTTAAGATTAGGCCACGACTTCATTGGTACTGAGCACTTAATGCTGGGATTACTGCGGGACGGCAACGGAAAAGCCATCAGTATATTGGATGCCTTGGACGTGGATTTAGACCACTTGAGAAGAAAAGTGGAGATTTTGAGTCCAGCCAATCCAAATGCCGGCAGCTCACAAAAAGACAAAAAAAATCTGCATTTGACCAGGCAGGCAGAGCGTGCCCTTAAGACAACATTTCTTGAAGCTAAATTATTTCAAAGCTCTTCTATTAATACAGCTCATTTATTACTTTGTATTTTACGTAACGAGAATGACCCTACTACAAAATTGCTACACAAGTTAAAAGTGGATTACGACGGTGTAAAAGACCAGTTTAAATCAATGATAACCAGTGATGACGACTATATAGACACCCCTACTTCGGAATCGTTCCCGAGTGATTCGGACGAACCCGGGGATGAAAAAGAGGGTACTTTTGGCAGTTCGGGTACGGGACAAAAAGGTAGCAAAAAATCCAAAACCCCGGTATTGGACAATTTTGGACGGGACCTTACCAGAATGGCAGAGGAAAATAAGCTGGATCCCGTAGTGGGCCGCGAAAAGGAAATAGAACGTGTTTCCCAAATTCTTAGCAGAAGAAAGAAGAACAATCCCCTGTTGATAGGCGAACCCGGCGTAGGTAAAAGCGCCATAGCCGAAGGCCTAGCCCTTAGGATCATCAATAAAAAGGTATCCAGAATACTCTACAACAAAAGGGTGGTAACCTTGGATTTGGCCTCCTTAGTGGCCGGCACCAAATACCGCGGTCAGTTTGAAGAGCGCATGAAGGCCGTCATGAACGAACTGGAAAAGAACGATGACGTTATTCTGTTCATAGATGAAATCCACACCATTGTAGGTGCCGGTGGTGCCACAGGCAGCTTGGACGCCTCCAATATGTTTAAACCAGCATTGGCCAGGGGCGAAATACAATGTATAGGAGCCACAACCCTGGACGAATATAGACAGTATATAGAAAAGGACGGTGCCTTGGAAAGACGCTTCCAAAAGGTAATCGTTGAACCTACCTCTGTAGTGGAGACTATAGAAATACTAAAAAACATAAAAAGTAAGTACGAGGACCATCACAACGTTATTTACACTGATGAGGCCATAGTGGCCTGTGTTAAGCTAACAAACAGGTATATGACGGATAGGTACCTACCGGACAAGGCCATAGACGCCCTAGACGAGGCTGGTTCCAGGGTACATATAGTTAATATGGATGTACCCAAACAAATTCTAGAACTTGAAAAACAGCTAGAAGATGTTAGGGAATTAAAAAACACCGTAGTCAAAAAACAGAAATACGAGGAAGCTGCCAAGCTTAGGGACGACGAAAAACGAATAGAAAAGGATTTGGCCGTTGCCCAGGAAAGATGGGAAGAAGACAGCAAATTGCACAAAGAAACAGTTACCGAAGATAATGTTGCAGACGTAGTATCCATGATGAGTGGCATCCCGGTAAACAGGATAGCACAGACCGAAAGCAACAAATTGGCCGAACTGCCCATGCTTATCAAAAGCAATGTAATTGGTCAGGATGATGCCGTTGCAAAAGTGGCCAAGGCCATTCAACGTAATCGCGCCGGTTTAAAAGACCCCAACAAACCCATTGGTTCATTTATATTCCTGGGCCAAACAGGGGTGGGTAAAACCCAATTGGCAAAGGTATTGGCCAAGGAACTTTTTGATTCGGAAGACGCCCTGATCAGGGTAGACATGAGTGAGTATATGGAAAAATTTGCCATATCCCGACTTGTAGGTGCACCTCCAGGGTACGTTGGTTACGAGGAAGGTGGCCAATTGACCGAAAAAGTGCGCCGCAAGCCGTACTCCGTTATTCTTTTGGACGAGATAGAAAAAGCCCATCCAGATGTGTTCAATATGCTTTTACAAGTACTTGACGATGGATATTTGACCGACAGTCTAGGCAGAAAAATCGACTTTAGGAATACCATTATCATTATGACATCCAATATTGGGGCCAGACAGCTAAAAGACTTTGGTCAAGGTGTAGGTTTTGGAACCTCGGCAAAAAAGGCACAGGCAGACAGTCACCAAAAAAGTGTTATTGAAAATGCCCTAAAGAAGGCCTTTGCTCCGGAATTCCTTAACAGGATAGACGATGTAATTGTATTTAACGCCTTGGAACGCGAAGATATCCATAAGATTATAGATATTGAACTAAATAAATTATACATCAGAATCAAGGATATTGGGTACGATCTACAACTTACCGATAAGGCCAAGGACTATATAGCCGAAAAAGGATTTGACAAACAATATGGCGCTAGACCACTTAAAAGAGCAATTCAGAAATATATTGAAGATGCCCTTGCCGAAGAAATCGTTAACTCCAAACTAGAGGAAGGCGACACCATTCACATGGATCTGGAAGAGAAAAAAGACGAACTGAGCATAAAGATCATCAAGTCGGAGAAATCCTCCAAAACATAAAAATTGAACCGTTTTTTAACTAAAAAAGGAGTAGCAAACAGCTACTCCTTTTTTTATGAATTCATCTTCAATTGTAAGAAATAATAGACATCTAAGCCAATTCCTTTCCACATAAACGATTAAACTGTCTTTTATCTAATAATTTTTCCATTGCATACACTTAATTCTACATTCGCCTCAGACACACTATATAAAATACGAAGAATGAAAGTCGGACGACCCAAGAAGACTATTATCGTACGAGAATACCAATTGGACATTGGAAAAGTCCAGGTATTTGACGATCACATGATTTCCATTTTTAACGAAGGGATTACAATGACAAAGGAGAGAGTTTTTCAACTCATTGGAATAATGGAAATTCATTTTAGAAATAAAAATTTTGGCTATATAAGCCTAAGAAAAAACTCTTATGCTATAGATCCCATGGTCTACAATCAAATACGGGAGATAGAAAACATGAAAGCGTTTGCCGTGGTGTCCATCAAAGAAATTGATATGCACAATTTCAATATTGAAAGGTTATTTTACAAGAAACCAATGAAATTTTTCATTGACCAGGACAACGCCCTTAACTGGATAAAAAGACGTGTAAGAACGGCAAAATCCTAACAACCTACTTAAGCCCCCAATTCTTCCAAAACTAGGCCAGTACCCTATTTTCCCTTTTCTTCTTTGGCAGCTTCTGGCTCTACCACCTTAAAAAGATCCAAGTAAGATTTGCCTATATAATCAAGAATACTGCTGGCGATCAAAGCTTGAAAGCCAGTTTCCCCAACCGCAATATCTGCTGCCTTACCGTGTAAGTACACTCCAAAAATAGCCGCATGCAACGCAGGGTATCCCTGAGCCCTAAGCCCTGTAATCATCCCGGTAAGTACATCACCACTACCCCCGGTTGCCATCCCTGGATTTCCGCTAGTATTCACATATCCACGATCACCGTAAACTGTAATGGTATGGGCTCCTTTTATGACCACTATGCAGTCGTATTTTTTCGAAAACTCCTTGACCTTTTTAAGCTTATCAAAATCATTTTCCCACTTGCCCAGCAAGCGCTCCAACTCTTTGGGATGAGGCGTTAAAACAGATTGTGCCGGTATTTTATCCAGTAGTTCCGGGTTTGTGGACAATATATTGAGTCCGTCCGCATCAAGGACCAACGGTATGGTGTTTTTATCCAGAAAATTGGCGAGCGCTTGCACTGTTTCAGCATCGGTACCAATCCCCACTCCCAGCCCTATAACATTAGGAGAGATGGTAAAATCAATATTGGAAATCTTTTCCTCCTCACTATCGGTCAACACCATAGCTTCAGGGAAAGAACTCTGCAAGGGCAGGTATCCACATTTGGGAACATAAGCTGTAACCAAACCACTCCCCGCCAACAAACTACCTTTACAGGCAAGGGTAACCGCCCCAATCTTCCCATAGCTCCCACCAACAATTAGGGCATGCCCATAGGTGCCCTTATGGGAATATTTTTCCCTGGGCCTATACAGGGCCAACACTTCATTTTTCCCTATCAGCTCATAATCGGTTTCCATTCCTTGTAAGAATTCCCAATCCAAACCTATATCCAAAATCTCCCATTGCTCCACAAAAATACCGGTCTGGGGAAGAAAAAAGGCTAATTTGGGAACTTGAAACGTCAACACATAATTTGCCCTGATAGCCCCATCGGGGCTGGGCACCATATCCTGCATAAATACCCCGGATGGCATATCGATAGCCAAAATAAAGGCTCGGGAATTGTTCAGGTGGCCTATTAAGTTTTTGACCCAATCATCAGGAGCCCTATTTAAACCTATTCCAAAAAGTGCATCCACCACAACATCCTCTTGGGCAATAGCAGGGAGGGTAGCACCCTCATTTAGAAAATTGGGCCAGACACCTTTCTCTTTTAATCGATCCAAATTAATTAAAAAATCCTCGGACCTGCTGTCGCTATAATTTACAATATGAACATCTAGGTTATACCCATGTTCGTTAAGATGTCTGGCCAAAACCAAGCCATCTCCCCCATTGTTCCCTATACCACAGAACAAATGAATTTTTGCCTGTGTGCCCTGCATTCTGGAATGAATCCAATTAAAAATCTGGATTGCAGCCCTTTCCATAAGTTGCTCACTAGTAATTTGTTGCTTTTCTATTGTGAATTTATCAGCATCGTATATCTGTTTACCACTAAAAATCTTCATTCCACAAGATTATTTATAAAAAATTGATGATTTAGCAAAAATTCAACCAAACATTTGATTGGGAAGTCAAAAATACTACATTTGGTTCTTTATTTTAGGAATGACAAGAAGCAATACGGAAATAAAACCTAATCATTCACCATTATTCAATGGTTGCATTACAAGTACCGTTATCGGCACCACTACCCCTTTGGGGTAAGCTACTACATATACGTCTGTCATACAATTTTATCAAAATTCAGTTTTTATTATCTAATTCAATTGAACCATGAAAGTTCTTAAATTCGGGGGCACTTCCGTTGCCAACGCAAAAAACATAAGCCTAGTAAAAAATATTATTGCCGATTTAAAATCCGACAAAACCGTAGTAGTGGTATCTGCCCTTGGGGGAATTACAGACCTCATATTAAAAACAGCCGCCTTGGCCTCCTTGCAGGATAAAAGCTACATGACCTCACTAAAAGAAATAGAGGATAGGCACCTTGTAACCATTAAAGAACTTATTCCGATCCACTCCCAGAGCAAAGTGCTCAGCAAGGTAAAGAGTGAACTCAACACCTTGGAGACCCTTCTTGAAGGGGCCTTTTTAATTGGTGAGATCACCCCTAAGTTATCGGACAAAATAGTTAGCTACGGAGAACTTCTTTCCTCCTATATAATAAGTGAATACTTTAGTTCAGAAGGAATAGATACGGCCTATGCAGATAGCAGGGAACTCATAAAGACCAATTCTATGTATGGAAAGGCAGCCGTTAATTTTGAACGTACCAACCAAAATATCTCCAATTTCTTAACCAATTGTAGTAGCGGTACAATAGTAATGGGGGGCTTTATAGCCTCATCGGTGAACGGGGATTCTACCACATTGGGACGCGGGGGATCGGACTATACCGCTGCCATAATAGCCAACGCCGGCAATGCAGAGACTTTGGAAATATGGACCGATGTTAGCGGCATGTATACCGCCAACCCTAGAATTGTAAAGCAGGCCATGGCCATCCCGCATATATCCTATGAAGAAGCCATGGAACTATCGCACTTTGGAGCCAAGGTTCTTTACCCTCCAACCATACAGCCCGTATTGTCCAAAGGCATTTCAATCCTCATAAAAAATACTTTTGACCCTCAAGCGGCAGGCACCTTGATTACCAAAAACAAAAATGGGGAAGGAAAAACCGTTCGTGGTATCAGCCATGTAGAAAACATAGCGCTTATTTCGTTAGAAGGCCCTGGAATGGTTGGTATTACCGGCATTTCCAAACGCTTTTTTGAAGTACTATCTACAGCCGGCATCAGTGTAGTAATGATAACACAGGCCTCTTCCGAGCATTCTATCTGTATAGGTGTGGACAACCATGATGCGGACCATGCCGTACAGGTTATAAACGATGCCTTTGACGTTGAAATTTCCCAAGGCA
Organism: uncultured Arenibacter sp.; assembly: GCA_963972175.1. Taxonomy (GTDB): domain Bacteria; phylum Bacteroidota; class Bacteroidia; order Flavobacteriales; family Flavobacteriaceae; genus Arenibacter. The sequence goes on along the minus strand of CAXAVP010000058.1, from coordinate 12,694 downwards.
AAATAAAAACTGTGGTTGCCGAGAAAGACCTGGCCATTATTGCCCTTGTGGGAGACAATATGAAAAGTCATCAGGGACTAAGCGGTAAAATGTTCAGCACTTTGGGCAAGAACAATGTGAACATACGCGCAATTGCCCAGGGAGCATCGGAACGTAATATCTCTGCCGTCATCCTTAAAGAAGACGTAAAGAAGGCACTAAATACCTTGCACGAAGAATTTTTTGAAGAAAACGTTAAGCAGCTGAACCTATTTGTAATGGGTGTTGGGAACGTTGGTGCCAAATTCCTGAACCAAATACTTACACAAAAGAAATATTTAAAGGAGAAGCTTAAACTTTCCATTAGGGTCATTGGTATTTCCAACTCAAGGAACATGGTTTTTGATGAAGACGGTATTGCCCTTAAAAACTGGCCAGAGCTATTGGCCAGTGGACAAAAGGCCAACAAAGAGTTATTTTTTGAAACGGTAAAAAAACTAAATTTCAGAAATAGCATTTTTGTAGACAACACCGCCAGTCAAGAGGTATCAGAGACCTATAACTCTTATTTAAGAAATAGCATATCGGTAGTAACCTGCAACAAGATAGCCTGTTCTTCAGAGTACAGCAATTATCAGGAATTAAAGGATTTGGCCCGCCAATACAACGCCCCTTTCCTTTTTGAAACCAATGTAGGTGCCGGATTACCAATTATAGATACCCTTAAACACCTAGTGGCCTCCGGGGATAAAATACTTAAGATCCAGGCGGTGTTATCGGGTAGTTTAAATTTTGTCTTCAACAACTTTAACGATACTACCACCTTTCACGATATTGTAAAACAAGCACAGGAGGAAGGCTATACAGAACCGGACCCCACTATAGATTTAAGTGGCGTGGACGTTATGCGAAAAATCCTGATCTTGGCCAGGGAAAGTGGTAATGTACTGGATATTGAGGACATTCAAAACGATTCCTTTTTGCCTAAAGAGAGTTTGGAGACCAACAACAATGAAGATTTCTTTAAGACGCTAACCAAGCACGAGGAGTCATTTCAAGACATGTACCGCAAGGCTGTTGAAGAAGATAGCAAGCTAAAATACGTAGCCCAATATGAAAATGGCAAAGCCAGTGTTGGGTTGCAACGCATACCAAGAGGACATGATTTTTACAATTTGGAAGGTAGTGACAATATTGTCTTGTTCTATACGGAACGTTATCCAGATCAGCCTATGATCATTAAAGGAGCCGGGGCCGGGGCCGATGTTACCGCTTCGGGGATATTTGCGGATATTGTACGTATCGGAAATTTTTAAGGTCGTTTATAAGAATTGAAATCATAACAACTAAAAATGACAACTGAGGAAATTAGAATTTTCTGTCCGGCCACCATAGCCAATATATCCTGTGGTTTTGATGTATTGGGATTGGCATTGGATGCCGTTGGTGACGAGATGGTAGTAAGAAAGACCGATGAAAAAGGTATCAAGATCGCCAAACTCACCGGGCAGGACCTACCTACCGAAACCTTACAGAACGTGGCTGGGGTAGCCGGCTTGGCCTTATTGGCAGAAAGTGATCATGTAGGTGGTTTTGAGATCGAGATATACAAGAAAATAAAGGCAGGTAGTGGTATAGGAAGTAGTGCTGCCAGTTCTACGGGAGCGGTATGGGCCATGAACCAACTATTGGGTTGCCCTTTCAACAACCTAGACCTTGTTAAATTTGCGATGGAAGGAGAGCGATTGGCCAGTGGAGTGGCCCATGCAGACAATGTAGCACCGGCACTTTTTGGGGGCTTTACATTGGTCCGCAGTTACCAGCCCTTGGACATAATTAAGATTCCTACACCGGCTGAATTGTATGCCACCGTTATTCACCCGCAAATAGAAGTAAGGACCTCAGATTCCAGACGCATCCTTAAAACCTCCATTTCCTTGGAGGATGGTATAAAACAGTGGGGCAATGTAGGTGGCCTAATTGCCGGACTCTACACCAATGATTACGATCTTATTGGTAGGTCCTTGGTAGATCACATTGTAGAACCTATTAGGTCTATCCTAATCCCAGGGTTCGACAAGGTAAAGGAAAACGCCTTGGATGCCGGTGCCCTAGGCTGCGGCATATCGGGATCTGGCCCATCAATATTTGCGTTGAGCAAAGGCAAGGAAACCGCTTCCAAGGTAGGGGAAGCTATGAGAAATGTATACGAAAAGATTGGCGTTGAATATGATATTCACGTCTCTAAAATAAATACGGAGGGAGTTAAAATCATATAGGGCCACCGCTGTAGCACCTACTGGGGCCACAATTCATCCACAAACTAACAGTACACCTAAACTATAATATATATGAACTTCTATAGTCTTAACAAACAAGCACCCAGTGTCTCCTTTAAAGAAGCTGTAATAAAAGGTATAGCTCCAGATAGAGGACTATATTTCCCAGAGACCATTACGGCATTGCCAGAGACCTTTTTTGAAAACATAGAAGACTATTCAAACCTGGAGATTGCCTTTAGGGCCATTGAACAGTTTGTAGGCGAAGATATTCCAGCGGATGCCCTGAAGGAAATTTTGGCAGAGGTTCTGGACTTTGATTTTCCGGTGGTTGAAATTGAAGATAATGCGGCTACCTTGGAACTCTTCCATGGCCCTACTCTTGCCTTTAAGGATGTAGGTGCCCGTTTTATGGCAAGGTGTTTGGGATATTTTTCCACCAAAAATACCGAGGATGTAACCGTATTGGTAGCCACCTCAGGAGATACCGGCGGGGCTGTTGCAAACGGATTTCTGGGTGTTGATGGCGTAAAAGTAGTAATTTTATATCCTAGCGGAAAAGTTAGCGATATTCAGGAAAAGCAATTGACCACCTTGGGTCAAAACATTACGGCCCTTGAAGTAGAAGGCACTTTTGACGATTGTCAGGACATGGTTAAAACTGCCTTTTTGGACGAAGGAATAACGAAAAACATGCAGTTGACCTCGGCCAATAGCATCAACGTGGCCAGATGGCTTCCCCAAATGTTCTATTTTTTGTTTGCCTATAAGGAAATGAAATCCAAAAGCAAGAACATTGTATTCTCTGTACCAAGCGGTAATTTTGGAAATATTTGCGCCGGTATCATGGCCCAACGCCTAGGGATGCCCAGCCGTCATTTTATTGCCTCTACCAATGTAAACGATGTTGTTCCCCGCTATATGCAATCGGCAAAGTACGATCCAAAGGCCTCCATAGCAACCATTTCAAATGCGATGGATGTGGGCGATCCAAGTAACTTTATCAGAATAAGACATTTGTTTGAAGACAATTTTGAAGCCCTGTCCAACAACTTGTCCTCCTATTCGTTTACAGATGAAGAGACCAAAGCAACCATCCTAAAATTGCACAACGAGTATAACTATGTTGCCGACCCGCATGGTGCCGTGGGTTATTTGGGCCTAAAGAAGTACCAGGAAAGCCACCCGGATACCTATGGAATATTTCTGGAAACCGCACACCCAGTAAAGTTCCTGGACGTAGTGGAAGATACCATTCGCGATAACATAGCCTTACCGGAGAGTATTATAGCGGTAATGAATAAAAAGAAAAAATCTGTTCAAATATCACAATACCAAGAATTAAAGGACTTTTTACTAAACAGCTAATAGCACTACTGCTCGTTTAATATTTTTTTACTCTTGGCCAAGGCAGAGGCAATTACTTGATGCATATCATAGTATTTGTACTCTGCCAGCCTCCCCCCAAAGATAATGTCATCTTGTTGGGACAGGTCCCTATACTTCATATACATTTCATTGTTTCTCTGATCATTAATGGGATAATAGGGCTCCTTATTCCCTGACCATTCCGTGGGATACTCCTTGGTAATCACTGTCTTTTTCTGGGTGCCAAACTCAAAATGTTTGTGTTCCAATATACGGGTATACGGAGTTTCAGCATCTGTATAATTTACTACGGCATTGCCTTGATAGTTCATCATATTTAAGGTTTGATGCTTAAAGTCCAAGCTCCTATACTCCAATTTTCCGTAGCGATAATCATAAAACTCATCAATCTTCCCGGTAAAAACCAGCTTAGCTGCCAAAGACGTTAAGGCCGACTTATCCTTAAAAAAGTCGACCTCCAAGCGAGTCTCAACACCTTCCAACAAGCCATTGATCAACTTGTTGTAACCGCCTATGGGAATACCTTGGTATTTGTCGTTAAAATAATTATTGTCGAAGGTAAATCGCAATGGCAATCTTTTTATAATAAAAGCAGGCAGTTCCGTAGCCTTCCTTCCCCACTGCTTCTCCGTATAGCCCTTTATTAATTTTTCATAGATATCCCTACCGACCAAGGACAAGGCCTGTTCTTCCAAATTCCCGGGATTTTTTATGCCCTCCTCTTGCACCTGCTTATCTATAATGGTCCGGGCCTCTGCCGGCGTTTTTACCTTCCACAATTGGTAAAAGGTATTCATATTAAAGGGGAGGTTGTATAGCTGGCCCCGGTAGTTGGCCATGGGCGAATTGGTATAGCGGTTAAAGGCTACAAAACTATTTACATAGTCCCAGATCTCCTTATCATTGGTATGAAAGATATGGGCCCCGTACTTATGAACATTAATCCCTTCAACCTCCTCGCAATACACATTGCCTCCCAGATGGGAACGCCTGTCTATCACCAAACACTTTTTTCCTTTTTTTTGGGCCTCATGGGCAAAAACAGAACCAAAAAGTCCGGCTCCAACAATTAGGTAGTCATATTTCATTTATGAATATTTACAACACAGAGCTATATTAACAAAGAGTAAAACTAAGTCATAATATGCTGTATTTTTATTGATTTCAAAAAAAAATGTGCATTAAGATAACATAGCTATATTTGCAAGGCATAATCAAGCTACTTAAAATGTCCAATTTATTTTATATCTCCCGCAACTACAAAGCTACCAACAGTGCCGCCTCCAAACCCAAGACAGATTGCGAACGCATCTTGGATACCATTGGGTTCCAGAATCTAGGTTTTAAACAGACCACTCATGCCAGTTCGGCCATAGGTGCGGTCATTAGTTTTTTGGGCATCACCAAAGGAGTCATCCGTTTGCCAAAAAATGCAACCCTGGCCATACAATACCCTCTTAGTAAATATTATAAATATATTACTACCATTGCAAGGATTAAAAAGTGCAGGATTATCCTTATAGTTCACGATGTTAAGTACCTCATGGGCAAGAACAAGGACATTGCCAGGGAAATGAAAAAATTTGCCTGTGCCGATGTAATCATTGTTCACAACGACAGTATGAAAAAATGGTTCCAGGATCAAGGCTCCAAAGCTGAGTTGGTGCCCCTGTATCTCTTTGATTATTTAGATGACACCAATACCTATACGGCTCCGACCATGTCCAAAGAAAGCACCTTCAACGTAGTATTTGCCGGTGGTCTTGGGATGCAAAAAAGTGCCTTTATCTATAAGCTGGATGCCTTAAAAAACAATAGTTTCAACCTAAAACTCTACGGAAGCGGTTTTATACCGGAAGACGTAGACCGCTCCAACTCTATCATAAATTTTGAGGGCATGTTTTCGCCAGACGATGTAGCGAAACACATAAGGGGCTCTTTTGGCCTGGTATGGAACGGTAATTCCATTCACGAATGTGCCGGTCATTTTGGACAATACCTATTATACAACAACCCCCATAAGACCTCCCTTTATTTGCTTTGCGGACTACCCATCATTATATGGGACAAAGCCGCTGTTGCCAATGTTATCAAAGAGCGGCAGTTGGGAATTTGTATTTCTTCCCTGGAGGAGCTGGATGAAAAGCTGAAAAACCTGTCTGAAACGGAGTACCAAAAGATGGTACAGAACGTTGCCACAGTTCGGGAACAGATCATATCGGGAGGTTTTTTAAAAACGGCAATGGAAAAGGCCCTTTTACAGCTGTCTTAACCAGTACATAAGGGCTTTCTTAATCCAAAAGGGGCAGTTTAAAGGCATCCAAGGGACTCACTTCCCTCATAACCGCCTCAATTTCATTGGTGGTCCTAGGGGCCATTTTGGATAAATTTACGGGACCAACCCCACTAATAAGAATATCATCCTCTATACGAACTGCAATACCCCACCATTTTTCATCACATGCACTGCCCTCTGGAATGTAGATACCCGGCTCTACCGTAATTACTGTATTTTCCATTAGTGGTCCATAGGTCCCCCTGTCATGCACATCAAGTCCCAAATAGTGGGAAGTACCATGGGGAAAGTACTTAGCCACCTCCTTTGAGTCTGCTATGATCCCCAGTTTTTTTAAACCTCTTGCTATGACCTCCTTGGCCGCCATCCCCGGGGCTTGGAAAGGTGCCCCTACCACACTTGCCTTAATACCGGCCTCCTGGGCCTCAAGAACAATATTATATATCTGTTTCTGCTCTTTACTAAATCTCCCATTGGCCGGAATGGTGCGGGTAACATCGGCCGTATAACCATGATACTCCGCTCCTAGGTCCATTAAAACTAACTCATTGCCCACTTTGGGTTTGCTATTTTCTATATAATGCAATATACAGCCGTTGTTACCTCCGCCAACAATGGACGGGTATCCCTCATATTCTGCTCCGTATTTCTTATAAACAAACTCATGCACACCTTGTATCTCCGTTTCGGACATATTGGGGTGCATGGCCTTCATTACCTCCAATTGTCCCACCGCTGAAATTTCCACGGCCTTTTTTAGTAGCTGCAGTTCTTCCTTGGTCTTTGTTTCACGTAAAATATTCATTATCTCCCCCAATATATTGCTATCCAAATTATTCGATTTTAGCTTTAGGGAAACCTGTTCCTTAATTTCGGCCCTAGATTGGAGATCGTCAGCCTCTGCATACCTCAACAACAAACTATCGGAATTTAATTCCTTATGATACCTCAAGTAACGCCCTACGGTTTGGGCTACATTGGCCGAATTTTCAATTTCTGTAGACTTGATCATTGTATATAGCTGTTGCTTGGTAGGGTCATAATCCGATGGGTAGTTGGATTTCTCCTTAAAACTGCGTATTAAATCATAAAGATCTGCGGGGTCCCTACTATCCCTATAATCATGCTTAAAATTAAAGAACAATACCTTTTCAAACTTGGAGAAATCTATATCGGAGGCAATAAAATCCTCGGCATTGAAAGCATGTTTAAAGCCCAATTGCTTTTTAACCCCTTGCACTCCCAAGCGCTTACCGGTCCACTGTTCGGCCTTTGGGTCCCTTTTTTGAACATAAAGCACCTCATTTAAACTATTGCCTTTTGCATCACTTTGCGCATCTGAAAAAATAAGCAGTACCGCATTGGGCTCCTTATATCCGGTTAAATAATAAAAATCCGGATCTTGGTGGTAAACGTAGTCCACATCGTTTGCCCTGTTCCTTACCGGATTGGCAAAAAATACGGCCACACTATTCTTGGGCATTAAATCCCTTACTGCCTTACGTCTTCCCTTATGGAAATCGGCCGACAAATAATCTGTTGGAATATCCTGAGACCAACCCATCAAACCTAAAAAGAGCACAAAACAGCCCACTATTGCATTCTTCATAATATCTCCATAATTATATTTATATCCAAAATTAGTGATTTTAAACAGCAGTTTTCATACCCTAACTGCCAAATTGATCTATTGATAGCCTTTTTCGGTCAATTGCCCTTCCTAACTATACCAATTGGCACAAAGCCCTAGAAACATGGTTCATTTCCTATTTAGGAGTCTCCAAAGCCCTTCCCTATTAACATTTTTTTATATAAAACAATAAGAGTATCGATTTTCTCATCGATTAATTTTCGATATTTTTACCCCCTAATCATATCAAATGAAAAATACTACACTGACAAAAGTCCATGAAGGGCTAGGTGCCAAAATGGTACCATTCGCAGGTTACAATATGCCCGTTTCCTATGAAGGGGTCAATGCAGAACACCAAACCGTTCGTGAAGGAGTAGGTGTTTTTGACGTATCCCATATGGGAGAATTCCTAATAGGGGGGCCAAAAGCTTTGGATCTTATACAAAAAGTAAGCTCCAACGACGCCTCCAAACTAACCGTTGGAAAGGCTCAATACAGTTGTATGCCCAATGAAACGGGAGGTATTGTAGACGACCTTATCATTTATAAAATTAAAGAAGAACAGTACTTATTGGTTGTAAACGCCTCCAATATTGAAAAGGATTGGAATCATATTAGCAAGTACAACCAAGACTTTGGTGCGGACATGCGAAACATATCCGATGGCTATTCGCTTCTGGCCATTCAGGGCCCAAAAGCAGTAGAAGCCATGCAGTCTCTTAGCTCCATAGATTTGGCGGCTATAAAATTTTACTCTTTTGAGGTGGCCGACTTTGCAGGAATAGAGCATGTTATCATTTCCGCCACCGGCTATACAGGTTCCGGTGGATTTGAAATATATTGTAAAAATGAAGAAGTAGAACAGATCTGGAACAAAGTATTTGAGGCTGGAGCCCCGTATAATATAAAGCCTATTGGACTGGCTGCCCGAGACACCCTGCGATTGGAAATGGGTTACTGCTTATATGGCAATGATATAGATGACACTACCTCCCCTATCGAGGCCGGTTTGGGCTGGATAACCAAATTCACCAAAAACTTTGTAAATAGCGAGGCCTTGGCCAAGCAAAAAGAAGAGGGCGCAGCTAAAAAATTGGTGGCGTTTATGTTAGATGGGAAAGGGATTCCCAGACAGGGTTATGATATTGTTGATGAAGGAGGAAATAAAATAGGTGTGGTTACCTCTGGTACTATGTCCCCGTCTTTGGGAAAAGGTATTGGCTTAGGTTATGTGCCTGCACAAACCTCCAAAACAGGTACCCAAATACTAATACAAATAAGAAAGAACGCGGTTCCGGCCACCATAGTGAAATTGCCATTTTATAAGGATTGACATAGGTGAGAATTGGGTTTGGAAAACGAAGGTGATAGAATGAATAAAATACTCATTTTAGGAGCAAGTGGTTTTATAGGTAATGCCATTTATAAGGAATTGCATTCCTACTTTGACACCTACGGAACCTATCACTTATCCCGAAGGAGCTTTAAGAACAATCAGCAGTTCTTCAGGTACGATCTGGAGGAAGATGATATTTTTAACATTTTGGAGGAGGTAAAACCCGATCTCATTATTTCGGCGCTTCGTGGCAATTTTCAGGCCCAGGTCATAGCGCATCAACATATGGTAGAGTATATACAAGATAAAAATTGTAAAATATTCTTTATCTCATCGGCCAATGTCTTTGATGCCTATAGCAAATACCCCTCCTATGAAAATGATAAAACCCTGTCTTTAAGTATTTATGGCCGTTTAAAAATTAAGATAGAGAATATGCTTCTGAGGATATCTCCCTCAAAAATGGCCATATTACGGGTACCCATGGTTTTTGGCAACAATTCTCCAAGAATCAAAGCCATAAAAATGGCCTTGTCTACCAACGAGCCATTGGAAGTGTTTCCCAATTTAATCATGAATGTTACCAATGACGATAAACTTACCCAACAAATACATTACCTGATTAACCACAATGAGTCGGGTGTTTTTCATCTGGGCAGTGCAGACTTAATTCACCATGAAGATTTCATTAAGGAAATAGTAGGTAGGTTGGGCCACTACAACCCCATATACAAACGCGTCTTCACCACCAATGAAGATCGCTATTTGGCTGTGTTGCCAAAAATTAACCCCTTGCCCAAAAACTTACAATTTACCTGTCAGGAAATTATAGACCATCATATCTTTAGCGAATAAACCCTGTCCATTGTAGCGTTTTAATTAACTTTATAAAAACTATCGGAATGAAAAAACTATCAGAAAAGGAAATAGAAAAACATTTGACCGAATTGGACGGTTGGGAATTGGTAGACGGTGCCATTGAGACCTCGTTCGAATTTAAGAACTTTAAGGATGCCTTCTCCGTTATGACGCGCATAGCCTTTGAATGTGAGGCACAAAACCATCACCCGGACTGGAGCAACGTGTACAACTCCCTCAATATAAGATTGTCTACCCATGATGCGGATGGCGTAACGGAAAAAGATTTTAAATTGGCCCACAGTATTGAGGAAATTATAGAAAGCCAGTGACCTAGGCACTTGCCGCAGCAGTAAAAATTGTTAAATTTGTTTCAAATTATTCTAATAAAATAAAGAAATGGGAAGAGCTTTTGAATTTAGAAAAGCGCGTAAAATGAAAAGGTGGTCTGCTATGTCAAAAGCCTTTACCCGTATAGGCAAAGATATTGTGATAGCAGTAAAAGAAGGCGGACCCGATCCAAATTCCAATGCCAGACTAAGGGCTGTTATCCAAAATGCCAAGGCGGTAAATATGCCCAAGGACAATGTAGAAAGGGCCATTAAAAGAGCTTCGGACAAGAGTTTGGGCGATTATAAAGAAGTACTTTTTGAAGGTTATGCCCCCCATGGGATCGCCATATTGGTAGAAACCGCAACCGACAACAATACTAGAACAGTAGCCAATATAAGAAGTTACTTTAATAAATGTAATGGTAGTTTGGGAACTTCCGGTTCCGTGGAGTTTATGTTTGACCATACTTGCAATTTCAGGATACCTGCAGAAGGGATAGACCCTGAGGAACTGGAACTGGAAATGATCGACTTTGGAGCAGAGGAAGTTTTTTCCGATGAGGATGGTATATTGATATACGCCCCTTTTGAGAGTTTTGGAGCCATACAAAAGGAATTGGAAAATAGGGAGATAGAAATTCTATCCTCTGGCTTTGAACGTATCCCTCAGGTCACCAAGGAACTAAGTGAGGAAGAAGCGGCAGATGTAGAAAAACTTCTTGAAAAAATTGAGGAAGATGATGATGTTCAGAACGTATATCACACCATGAAAGAGTAGCTAAAGATTAACTATACCATATAAAAAAGAGGCCCTAACCGTGGCCTCTTTTTTGGTTTTATATGCCTTACTGTGGTTTTGAACCTCTTTTATTCTGTAGTAAGGCGATTTTTTTTTAGTAGCCCTCATCTTCCGTTTCCAGCAATAAAGATTTATTCAGGGTTAGAAAAACAGTGCCATCATCCTCAGACTTTTCTACCGAAGTGATAAAATTGTTCTCTTGGTTACCTACTGCTACAATGGGGTTTCCGTACCATTTATTTCCATTGTTGATAAAGATATTATTGGTAATGGTAGTTTTGGAATCATATTTAAACCCTCCTCCGGTATTGAGTATGGTACCCTTATTGCTTTGAAATACGTTACCATCAAAAAGGGTGTTATTGGCACCCAAGGTATCACGCCCCCATGAAGGTGTATCCCCAATTTTACTGGAAAAAGTAAATAAGAGATATCCGGTATTCTCCACAAAGTTGGAGTTTAGCACCTGATAGCGGTTTACCCCTCTAAAACTGGCAATTTGTCCGTAGTTCTTTTTAAAGGTACAGTCGTCTATTTTTACATAATTCTCCGTAGAAAAAATTAGATCACGATTATAGCTAAAGGTAGAACGGCTTACCGTTATCCTATTGCTATAGTCACTTTCATTGTCCGAGGTATAGATAGGTGTAGACCCGCCATAGCTCCTAAAGAGGGTGGCGGCATTGTTCTTAAAGGTGGCATTAAAAATACTTATACTGGAATGCTCTCCCTTAGACCAAAAAGCCGTTGGGTTGGTAATTCCCTCAACCACTATTTCAGAAGCTCTTACAGAGGACCCGGATACATCAAAAATGGTCCCCTTGTTATAGTTGTTGGCCGAATTGGTAAAGGTAAAACCTGAAATCTCCAAATTAAACCCCTTGTTCACTACAAACATATGGTAGTTGCCGCTGCCGGAAATAACCACATATTCGGCTCCAGGGCCCGTTATTTTAATATTGCTGCTAATTGGTGGCAAATCTGAAGATAGCTTTAGGGCACCCGATAGATCCCCCTTAAATTTGATTTCCTTTATATCACTGTTGGTATTGGCGGTAGTAATGGCCCAACGCAAGGTACCTTCGCTATTATTGTCATTTAGGCTACTAACCATCAATTCATTTTGTGCAAGAGATACCGAAAAACTGAAGACAGCTAAAACAAAGTATAGAATTTTATGTGCTTTCATTTTCGATGTACTTTATACTTTAAATGCTAATTAATACAATTCCTTTTTTCTACTTATAAACCAACATACACCTTGTTCATTTATAACGTATTAAGATCAAAATTAGTACTATAACCCTAATACAGCTTTTAATTAGATACCAAAGATGTATAAGTGTCAAAATATGTTGTGTATCGCCAAAATAAAGCGGTTTGCTTTTTAGCGTACAACCAATTTCGTGCCAAAAACACAAGCCTATTTACAAAATTTTGGCTGTAATAGTTGAGTTGGTTATCCTTATCCCTTTGCAGCTAGCATGATAGTAGTACAGCAGGCTCATTTTGTGCTATTGGCACTTGGCGACCAATACATTATCCTTTGGAGAGAGACTGTCCCGCTTCGCGAAGTCTCCTGGCATAGCGCTCACACATACCCTAAACAAAAAAATGAGGCACCTTGGGGCACCTCATTTTTTTTAAATGTACTGTTTCTGGGAAAGACCCCGCTTTTCTTTAAAACACAAACCTCAAAAATAGCTCATTGGTATTCTTGGCACTGGCCAGTTCATTTCTGGTACTCACCTCATAGGCAAAGCCCAGGGTAAGTCGCTTTTGAAGGCTTAGGT
>CAXAVP010000057.1:0-19057 GCA_963972175.1 uncultured Arenibacter sp. | reverse complement strand
TCGTTCTGAATCTTATCCTGCATCACATAAATAGTGGCAATATCATAACTTCTTAGGGTGGCAGGGATTCTGTGCATATTGAGGAGGCGAATGGTTGGGGCCTCTTCCATCAAGACAAAGGAAGGATTTTGGCCGCGTTTGCTGATCTGTTTGGTGATGGTGTGCATAATGGTCGCGATAACCGGGGAGTAGGCGGTTTCGTATTGGGGATTGTTCACTATGGAAACCACGCAGGGGTGCTTCGGGTTGTTGATGTCCAATGGCACCTCGTCGGCTGAAAGTGCCATAAATATGCGTTGGGTGCTTATTTTTTTAAGGGCATTGGCCAAGGTGGCCATTACCCCGGCTGTCTGGCGTTCAGAATCTTTACCGGAGATAAAGGCATCGGCCATGGCCTTGGCCGTATAATCGGAACTAAGAAACTTAATAAGGTTAGGGGTATCTAGGTACTGATAGATGGCAATGAGATGGGGCAGGGTGCAATATTCCCCATAGTCAGACTTTAACTTCCATATCAAACCACCCAATAGCCCTTCCACGGCATCGTTAAAGAATTTAGAAGATCCCATGGCAACGGATTCGCGCTGTTCCAACAGATTTTCCAGAAGCACCCTGGAGACCTCGTTAACGCTTTCTTCATCCCTCATATACCTGGGCGCTATGGGATTCACCCGGCCATGGATATCGTCAAAAGAAATGATATGGAAGGGAATGTTGGCCTCTTTATATAGGGGATAGGCCATTTCCGTAATCTCAAAATCCTTGTAGTCATGGATGACCCCCGAAAATCCATGTCTACAGAAATGCTTTAAAAAACCGTAGACCACGCTTTGGGTTTTACCGCTTCCCGCAGCACCAATAATGGAAGCCCCTCGACGGATATTTCCCAGCACCAAGCTACCGTTCATAAGGTTGAACTTCACCCTGAACCGTTCCGGCTCTTTAGCGATGCTAAAATCATAGTTGAAACCTATAAAAAGTAACAGGTTCAATAGCTGCAACGGCAACAACCACCATACCATTAGCTTGGCAAAAACTTGCCACCCGTGCAGCGATTGTAGAGCCCCTCCCAATACCATCATTATCAGCACATTTTGGCTGAAGGGATACTTTCCGTGCTTATAGGAGGTGTACATGATAGACATGGCAGCAGCATAGATACCAATGGAAATTAGAACGGTATGGTTCATCTCAAATTCATTTTACCAGGTTTTGCGCAGTTCACCATTTTTATAATCCTATAGTACTTGAGGATTTGGCCACATCAACGGCCTTTTTAAATTGTTTGATCGCTTTCAGGGCAGCTTCAACCTTATTCGTGGGAATATTGAGCCTGGGGAGCTGTACCCCGGCAGTCCCCAAAATTTTAAAGGCGGCACTCCGTTCATTGGCGGGCAAACCCAGTAGGTGGGCAAAATATTTTTTCGGATCCTTGACAAAGGCCTTATGGGCACTATAGGATTCAACATAGTTCCTATTGTATTTAAAAAGAGTATCGAACCTCTTTTCTGCAGCTTCATAAAACCGGTCCCTATCGAAACCTCGCTTTACTTTTTTTCCGTTTAAAATGGTTTCAGACTCCCGGTATTTGCTACCTGGGGAAAGGCTGTACCTGTTGGAAATATCCTTTCTGCTTACAATTATGTGTACATGGGTCTGTAGGCCAGGCTTTTTCATACCCTGGGCCACTATTTCCCCATTGATCCGGTGGGGGATCTTTTTACTTCTTTATGGACTTTACATCAGCAGTAAGCTCGCCACGTTTCACCTTTCTGAGGTCGTGTTCCAATTTTACGATCTTGGCCCGGTAGGGTTGGTTTTCCTTGACTTCCTTATCAAAGCCCTTAAAAGTGCGCTCATACTCCAACTTGGCATAGTATTTTATGTTGTTTACGGACACCGGTCTATCCCTATAGAAAGAGGCAGCATAATCTTTCATGACCTCACGGACATATTGCTTTAGGAGTTTTGGATCGTTAGTGATATGCTTTAATTCCCGCTTGCTGGGATTGAGGGTAATAGAGAAGAATTTGGATTCTCGTTTTTTCAATTTAGCGGTATTACCATCTATTTCCTTGATCACCTTTTCCGGATCGATCCGGTCATGTCTACGACCAAAAAAATGCTCTTGAAGCTCGGGCTGTTTTCCTTCATTCTCTTTTTCCAGATAAGCCACAAAATCGGAACAGCTCTGGGAAAAGGTTTCGTTAAGATGCTGTTTGGTGATACTGATATACATAGTCCTAATGTTTAGCTATTTTAGTTTTTAGTTTCTCGAATTCTTCAGGGCTCATTTCCAATTGTAATCGCGCTTTTCCAAAACCGCCTTTCGTCACTTGAACCTTGTTCAACAGGTCAATAAATTGAAGCATCAAATGCCCATAAGCCCGTTTAAGATCGGTATACTCCCTTTCCATTTCTATGGCCTTTTCCACCTTTTTAAAGAACATCTCCTTTTCGGGGTCGGCCTTCTTCCCTTCCATCAATAAAGGGGCCTGTCCACTTTTCTTGTTTGGGGAATGCTCAAAAAGCAGCTTCAACATGGCGGTCGCCGGTTTGGTCTGATGTTTTTCAATATTGCGTATTACGGACATTAGCGCGTCGGTACGCTTTCTATTCCTGATAATTTCTTTCCCTACACTTTTTTCAAATTTTTCAGATGGCAAGAAACCGTGCCATTCAAAAAAATTAATCATCATCTCCATGGATTCCGAATAGGATCCTGAAACCTTTCTTGAAAAACGTTTAAACCGTTGTGCGGTAGCTTTTCTAAACCTTATGGTAAAAAACTTGTCCATATCACATCATATCCCATTGGGTCATAAATTTTCAACAGTTACAGGGGCTATGGAGCGATTTGACCCAATGGGCACCATACACTCAATATTTAAAAATGCTCCAAGGTCCCTAAAACAGGGGCTTTTCGAAGAAAAACATATCGTAACGCCGCTTTAGCGTGTTACCGTCTTGCTATTCCTTTTTTTCGCCGGGGCGAAAAATTTTCATGTCTTGGATGAAGTTAGTGGGTCCTGTGACCTTCACTTGATCCATGGAAAATTTTAAGAGTTATGAAGTCGGTTTTTTGCAGAATTTCCAATAGAATCGAAGAAATGATAGGGATACTTGAAATTCGACAATACCTCTAACTTTGACCTTTCCGGACCTAGCACGGAAAAGAACCTTGTACTCCAAGGTTCTATGGAACGAGAATTTGAAGATCAAACCTTTAATGGCATTACCTATTTGTCAAAAATGCAATGTGTTAAAAATTACCTAATCATTCCATTGAACAATCCATATTTATCTATTTTCGCCCTTCTCTGTTTACTGTTTATGGTAATGTAGAAAAAGAGGGCGGTACTTGGTGGTGCGCCCTCTTTGTTGTTCAATACTCGCTTGGCAGCATCAGGGTATTGTCCACGAAGAACAATCTGATCTCTTCCAAGGGAAAATCGGTCACATGATAGTTGTGGGTCTCAAAGATGTTGCCATTGCCGTCACCGTAATCAATTTTGGCCCCATACCCAGTAACTTCCCTTTCCTCTTCCGAAAACTTTCTAAAGTCGATGGTGATAAACCGACTTTTATCCATCAGGCTTTTGGCGATTACCGAGGTATCGGTGACCAACCAGAAGCAATTACCGGCCTGGGCAAGATATTTTATGCCCTCCGTAAATCTTGTTTTTAGAAGGGGCATTTTAAAAATTCTTAGCGAACCGTTAAAATGTTGTAGCCCTTTCTTTAATTCTATATGTTTGGCATCCATTATCGATATAGTTTTATTTGATAGTGAAAAAACAATAAGAGGGCGTTTAATTTCGGGGACGCCCTCTTTATTGTATTACTCCTTTAGGACCTACCTCCCAATAATAAGATCTCATCGGCGACCACTTCGGTGACATAGCGGGTAGTACCGTCCTTGGATTCGTAGTTCCTGTTCTTCAGTTTTCCGACCAGGCCGATTTCCTTTCCCTTGGCTGCGTACTTCTCCACGATCTCCGCGGTCTTTCCCCAAGCAACGACACTGTGCCAGTCCGTGTCCTGAACCTTCTCTCCATTTTTATTTTTGTAGTGCTCATTGGTGGCCAACTGGAATCGCGCCAATTTTTTGCCGCTTTCAAGATTGGTGATCACAGGGTCTTCCCCTATGTTTCCGATCAACTGTACATGGTTTCTTAATTTACTCATAATTGAAAAAGATTATGTCCATACTAATATGGACGGTTAATAATTGATTTTAAATGATTTACTTATTATATCTCGCACGTTTTCCTTGGCTGCGATGAGCAGTCTATTTTGATTTTTTTGTGACGTTTTATTTTTAAGGGTTGGATTTGATTTCATGACTTTCTATTTTTTATTTACTTCCCATAGAGCTCTCACTGTTACCTTTTTTGATGCCATGCCGATACAATATTCGATCTTGGCAAGACGTATAAATAAGATCTCGCCTTGGGGCGGGACTGGTTTATGCCGTCGAAAAGAGCGAATGTTGTAGTTTCGCTATCGTAAAAAAGGTACGGGAGCTCGGATAGAGGGAATACAAAAGCCGTTCATTGAAGAATGCCAAGGCCTATAAAACGGTGCAAAATGCATATATGGGATTCCTCTTTGGTGCTAATCTAGCAAAACCGATAGTTCCAATATTGGCAGATATCATTATTTAGGTGGAAGGCCAGGCGGACTTGGGCAAGGGGTTCCGGGAAAGGCATTACAGGATACGTAAGGCCGTCCGGGAAACCCTTGCCCATGTCCAAGACTAGCCCGAGGCGCTTTGCCCGGACCCTGCTTTTCCGGGGTCAGGGCAATGGGCCGCAGGAGCTGCCCCATTTATCAAGCAAGACTCACTGCCTTGTTCATTGTACCATGCCCCTATTTTATAGATCAGGAAACTCCCCCCAGATCAATGGGTGCGTGCTGGCCGCATGCCAACTATTCTTTAGACTGTTATAGACCTCCCATTTTGTATTTCTTTCCGGCCACATTCCCTTTCTGTTCAGCCCACAGGAACCCAGCAGCTGTTTCATCTCATGGGACAACAGCATATAATCTTTTTGTCTGATGTTTACTCCCATGCGGTAGGCGCCCAATCGATAATACCCTGCCCTATTGCCAAAATCTTTTTCCACCCTGTATTGGGGATGCTTGGAAACATCCTCCAGGTCGGTTTCCCTAAGCAGGGGCGACAGGCAATCACTGAAAGACACATCGTTCAAGGTCCCACATACCAAGACCAGTTCCTTTCCTTGAACTTTCATTTTATCATAGATTGAGGCGAGCTTTTGGGCTTGCATCTTTCTTTTGCTGTCCTTGTCCGCAACAAATTGTACTGATAGGATATATATCTTAAGGCCTTGGGGAGTGGTTATGGCATATTCCTGACAATCGGTTTCGAACAAGGGGTCCTGAGAATCACATGAATCCGTGCCATGGCTTTTTACGGTATCCAAGCGGTAACCGTTCTTGGTCAATAGTGCCATTCCCCTGCCCTGGCCATCGTTTCCTTCCAGTACAAGGATTTGTTCATAGGGGGACATATCAAATTCCCTTAAGTGCTTTATATTGAAATTAACCAATGAGGCTCTGTCCTCTACTTCCTGTAAGATCAGTACATCCGCATCGGTTTCCGCAATGAGTCTTGCTTTGTTCTCCGTGGCCTTGTGGGATATCGCCGCACTTTGTAACGCGACCCAACCATTATAATCGGTCAAATGGGTGGCCTGTGGTTCATTGGCATACCTTCCTTGCTTTAGGAACAATTTCCCATGTCGTTTTCTAAGGACCCCATAAGGCCGGTGATCTGTTTTATCAAAGCCCAGCAAAAAGCTAAGTTCTCGGATGCGTGCCATATCATTTTCACTTTTATGCAGTCTATGCAGCAAGTTGTCCAGCTCGGACATCCAATCGGAAAAATTTTTGTTCTTCCCCTGACCCATCAGGTCCTTATCCCGGTGGTATAAATTTTCAATGTTGAAAGTGGCTATTTTCATAGGTCCGTGTTTATCGTTCTAATCTGTATTATGTATTCCGTCCCAGGAACTATTGATAAAAAACCTGAGCGGTAAGGTTCCATTTTTGTTCGCTGCGGTCAGATCCGTTTATCTTTGGTATCCCTGTGAAAGGATATCAGATTGAACATCTGGCGCATCCTACTACGTACCCTGCTCCCGTATCGATCTTCCAATTCCGCTGCATTGAGGTTGGTGGTAATGTGGGTAAGGATCTTGGTTTTTTGAAAGAGTTCGTGGCGTGAGACCAATATTTCGCCCATAACGTTGCAATCGTCCCCAAAATACCTTCCCCTGGGTTCCACCCCTAGGTCGTCAAAACAATAGCACCGACCGTTCCCGTAGTCCTCGATGATCCTATAACCAATATGGTTAAAGGCAAAGGTGATATTGCGCGCAGGAATAATTTCATAGGTCCTTTTGTGGGGTACAATATGGCGAATTAATCGCATCATACTGGTCTTGCCACATCCCACCGGACCTGTCAGTAGTATACCCTTGTTTAGATCTATCTGCATTTTTTTACAGCTCTCGGAGTCCTGTACCAGATAGCTGCATAATTTTAGGAATGTAGACCTATCCTCTTTTTTTACTTCAAAGTTTTCACCGAAGAGAGACTTCCCCTTTGCATTCAGATAGGTAAGTACTTTGTAGAAATCATAGTCGATCCGTTTGCCATCAAATTTTCCCAGGCAAAATTCCGTGCTGCCCTCCACTAGAATATGGGGGCGTGGATTCGTATTGCTATCACAAGGGTTCTCCATAATCCTTTTGTATTGAGGTATTCAAATAATCTTCTGTTGCTCTGTTGTAGGATCTGGAAGCCATGGCTTTTTCCTCTTTCATATCCTTCGCCCGGATCATCCAGCTTTGTGCCGTGGCCTTCCAGTCTTCGATGTTCGATTTCCCCCCTACCTTCCACCCTATCCCTTGATAGTGGTTGTAGAATTTGTCCGCTTCGTTGACCGGCCAACTATTTTTCTTAAAAAATTCTATTACCTCATCAATAGCTTTTGGTCGGCCTTTATCCAAATGTTTATTTTCTGTTTTATTATGTTTATTATTGTTTATATAAGGTACTAATGCTTGTACCACTACTTGTTCACTACTTGTACCAGTGGTTGTACCACTAGTTGTACCAAATATGAGCATCTTGATTTTACTCCCCTTAAAGGGGTTGTGCGATGGCAGATATAAAATATACCCCCAATCACTGAGCCTATTTAGGCAGCGGTGATAGGTAGCCTTGGATCCTATTTTGGACATGGCCATTACCTCCTCCCGGTTGATATAAAATAATTCGGGAAACCTGTTCAGGTTCCAATATTGAAAAAGTGTCATATATAGGCTTACATGGGAGGGGTTCAGCCTTGAATCTTTGGAGAACTGTTGAAATACCGCATTAAGGTGTCTTATATAATTCATTATTTATCTTTTGAATGTTGCACCAGGTTTTCCATTAAGATTTTTTCAATTTCTTCGGCCTCATAAAAAATGAGCCCACCAATCTTTGTATAGGACAGCGTACCGTTATCCCTGAATTTCTGCAAGGTCCCGGAACTGATATTGAGCATGTCCATAACCTGTATACTCTTGAGCCATTCTTTTTTAATGACCTTCGCCTGATTTTCCCGAAGCAGTTCCCTGATCTCCTCGAGAAGCTCTGTTTTAAACTCCTTTAAATCTTCTGTAGTGATGATAGCTGTTGGCATATAAGTGAATTTTATAGACAACGTCTGCGGTACTTGACATGACGTCGACTTTGTCTAGGTTCAATTTATATGGCAAAAATCAAGAGCATTGAACGAACAACTTCACAAGGCGTTCGTAGTTACGGGGCATTTTAACAAACTATAGTTTGGATCTATTTAATGGAATTTAGGGTCGCCGAAGTGCTAAAAAGCAATTGGTTCCCAACAAAATGAAGTGATATTTTCATAAAAGTCCGTGTCCGTAACCTCTTCGTAGTTACGAAAGTTTTTGATCAATAAAGAAGTGTTCAAAGTTTAGAAACTATCGTCCTCTTCCATTTTTTCATTGAACCTTGTGACCAACTCCTCCAGAAATCGGGACCTTCCTCCTTTACGGGCCTTAATTTCGGAATAGGTCTTATATAGGTTATCAAGATTTATATTGAATACCGATTCAAAAACAGTTGCTATAGCCTTCACATTTCCACTGCCACCGTTAATGGCATTCACGGCATGTAAGGCATAAATAAGTTCGGTTAGGGCAGTTTTTGATGCATTCCAGGTCAGTGATTTCTTGGTCCTTGCCCCTTGGAGGTCCCTATGCTTTTGTGCCCGTAACAACTTGATACGTTCCTGCAGGTATACTATAAAAATGTTCAACCCCTTTATCCGTGCCCAAAGCATATCATGGGATGTAAAAAACTTGGGGTCCAGATAACATGCTTCTGGAAGGGAATATAGGGGAAATACCTGATTGGAGCGGGTAAAGTACTGTATGTCCAGATAACTGAGCCCTTGTTCCATATAGTGTACAAAGTCCCAGTTTCTATTAAAGAACTTGTTGATACGGTTTATTTTCTTTTCCAAAAAGTTCAATTGGTTGCTAAGACCGATCTTGGGCATTAAGAGTTCACAGGACCTCACTTCACTAAAATAAACCAAATACCCCAATGGTTCGGACTTTACGGTTTTGAAAAAATGTACCTCCTCTTCCAAGGTCTTAAAGTCTTTTTTTTCCACTAAACTTCTAAGTAGGTAAAGGGTATTGTTACATAAATGGATGCCCTCGTGGCATTTTTTTAGACTGTTTATTTTTTCAGGCTCCAACATTAAGAGCCTCTCCTTAAAGCCAAGGATCACTTTTTTAAATCTGAGGTTCATCCTGCAATCATTTTAAGTTAGGTTTAATGACCAACTAGGATAAGAGGTTCGGATATACATTTGGGGCCGACCCTGTAAACACATGAACTATTTATGATAGTCCTATGGCATAAGGTTTAAAATAACATCAAATAGTGTAATGTACCTTTGAATAGTTTTTAGCAACGTATATATTTCACATTAAACTATACAAAATCAAATACTTATACATATTACATTTCTGTTTGTCTTAAAAAAATCCCTTACAGATACGAAATATTGCCGATTAGATATCTTTTTAACATTTTGTACGAATTTTCTTTTAGATGTAATAGTAAAAATTAGTATTTTAAATGGCAATTCTTATTGGGCAAGCCATGAAAAAGTATATTGAAAATAATTTTGCCTCCTTTAAAATGGACAGGGGCATACTTCACATTGCCTACAAAGAAAATTTATGCCTTTCCCTAAAAGCTGCCAAGGAAGTGGTTTCCCAGCGTCTAAAGATACAGCATGGCAGGGCCTATCCCATTGTTTGTGATATGCGGGGCATTAGGGATGTCACTATGGATGCCAAGGAATACCTTGTAACGGAAGGCTCCGTACTGGTATCGGCCCTGGCCATGATTACCAAGACTCCCCTCTCCCTTCTATACACTGAAATTTATACCCTAGAAACTCCCCCCATTACAATAAGAAGGTTTACGGACGAATCCAGGGCCCTGGAATTTTTGCGTCCCTTTGTTAAATTAAACGATCTCTAAGTGAATACCTGCACAAAACAGACGAAAGCATCAAATTACCAAAACTATGGACACATTTACAAACAGGCAAAGACTGCAAAAAATAAACCATCACCTATTGGAAATGGTAAAAGGCAATTTCTCTCTACGTATAGAGCGCAGTGACAAGAAGGACGAATTGGAGGCCTTGGCGGCCGCTATCAATTTCCTTACCGAGGAAATACAGGAATCGGTCCTACACCATGGCTATAAAAATCCGGACAATATCTTTGCCCTGACCGATCAAATGGTATTCATTTTAAATCGGTCGTATCGGATCTTACAGACCAATAACAGCGTAAAAAGGTTTCTACAATGTAAACAACGGGATATCTTGCACAATGAATTCGAGCAACTATTATCCACGGATTCCCTTAAGAATTGGAGGGAAACAGTAGAAAAATTGGAGGAGCAACAGGAACAGGAAGCTAGGCTACGGTTATCTTTCAAAACAGAAAAAGGGCTATTGTTACCGGCAGACTGCAAGCTTATATTCTTAAGAGGGAATGGGGTAATACAGGATAAAATTTTGGTTTCATCTTCCCATATTTTACCATCCCCAAAAAACTACGAGCTGGTATCCCCAAGAAATGATGAATTCTCTAAAAAGATGATTCAACAAAGGGCCCTACACAAGAAGCATCACCTATATTCCACGGACATTGAAAGTATACGCGCAGCACGGGAATTTATCATGGACCATATACAGGGTCCCGTTCCCTTGATAGAAATTGCCCATAGTGTGGGCATCAATGAGTATAAGCTAAAAAGAGGATTTAAGGAATTGTACGGGTCAACTGTATTCCAGTTCATAAAGGACCAGCGGCTAAGGAAAGCCCGTGTATTGGTACTATATACCAATAAATCCATTAGCGCTATTGCCAAATTGGTAGGCTTTAAAAAGGGCAACCATTTATCACGGGAGTTTAAGAAACTATTTGGACATAGTCCCACCCAACTGCGTATCCTCAATATTGATCATGACACCAACAATTTTAACACAGACACTTCAAATTAATCCCTCTTAGAGCCAATTTATCATTTTTAGATACTTTGGTTCCAATAATTTTACACCATTCAATATCAAAACGATACAAATGATATGAAATGGCATAAAAAATATAGGAAAGTAATTGTAGAAGTGAGCTATTTGCTGTTCATTACCCTATTCACTTATGCCGGACTTACCAAACTCCTGGAAGGACATTTGTTCTATGACAATATTAATAATTCGCCCATACTTGGGGGCAAGGCCATGGCGTCCTTCGCCTCTTGGGCCATACCGCTATCGGAACTGGCCGTTGCCCTGTTATTAATTTGGAAAAAAACAAGATTGACGGGATTTTATGGAGCAGGAATCCTTATGCTCCTATTTACCGGCTACACCATAGCCATTGTATTTTTTGCCCCTTATCTTCCCTGTTCCTGTGGAGGGGTGATATCGTTATTGAGCTGGGACCAGCATTTAATTTTAAACCTAGTGTTGTTTTTTCTCGCTCTGCAAGGTATCATATCCTCCCACATGGACAGACAAAGAAAGCAGGCATTGAAGACCCATGGATCTCTATAACATTAAAAGAAACTGGGAAATGTACGATGATATTTTGTTGCGCGACAAGAGCAGGGGGAAGACCGAAAACCTGTAAAAGAGAGTAGGCACTTATTATTAACTAAAATTACAGTATCATGAAAAAGTTAAAATTAATATTACCGATGTTGGCATTTGTTTTTGCCATTGCACTGTCGTTTGCGTTTGTGAGCACTACGTCCGAGAATTATTACGCTACCGGATTTATTCAGATAGGCACTACCTGGTACGAGGTGGATATGGATTGTTCTCCTGGAGAAGAGCTCTGTAAGGTAACTCTTGAAGGGGACGAAACCGAAACCAAATATCAGGTTTACGACGATGAGAACGGAACTCCTCTAGAAAGTGCTTCGCCTTTTGCTGAGGAAATTCCAGATCCAAGACAAAATCCATAAGGTTGATTAAATGAAATAGGTACCGGAGCGTAATTTCCGGTACCTATTTTTTTCACTTTCCTTGCTTGGCAACAAATAGTAATGGGTGTTCTTTGATTATTGATAAGTGAATTCAAAAAGATGTTCTTCCTTTAAAAATTTCTTGGCCACTTCCTGAATATCCCCTATACTCAATGATCTTATATATCGTTCTACTTCCGATGTGCTTACCCAGGGTTCATTATATCTAAAGTAATGATAATTGGTAGATCTTGGTATGTTCAAAAGACCTGGTCTATCCAATACCTTGTCCAAAATTTCTTGGGCAAATTCTCCCTTCTTAACCTCATCCACCATGTCCTTGCACATCTTCCGCAACATTTCCAATTCTTCCGGAATACAGTCCAAAGACATCCTGAATTCGTACTGCATTAATTCCCTATTGAAAGTGGCCCCCGCATTCATTACATACAAGGAAGCATTTTTGGAATAGCGCAGTTCCTTGATCCTGTAATTCATCAAACGGCCCAAGACCTCCATTTTCAATTGTTCCTTCCAATCCATCGGATCATTAAGTTTGGCCATGTATCTCAAGGAGTATTTAACACTTTCCATCTTATAAGTAGCCGACGTTCCGGATACATAAAACTTTTTGTACACAGGTCCCTTGGGCAGGACATGAGCTGGGGGGTGCCTGGAAATGCAACTATCCCCACTGGTTGAGTTGGGCAGGTTCCCGAGGTATTTTTGAAGCAGAGACTGGACCTTCTTCACGGGAAAATCCCCGCTCACAACAAAGGTGTAATCCCTTGCATTACCATATAATTGCCTATAAATACGGTATGCTTTATCCATATCCGTTTTGGAAATTCCCTGAAATCTTCTTGTTCCCTGGGGGATGATGGAAGGGTCCTCCACGTACTCCATTATGGATTCATAAAAATCAGGAGATATAGGACTATAAAAAGG
The DNA here is from genome assembly GCA_963972175.1 of uncultured Arenibacter sp. Classification (GTDB taxonomy): domain Bacteria; phylum Bacteroidota; class Bacteroidia; order Flavobacteriales; family Flavobacteriaceae; genus Arenibacter. The sequence continues at coordinate 6,505 of CAXAVP010000057.1, read as the reverse complement.
ATCCTGAAATCGTTTTTTCTCTTGGGTGCGCCAATCCTCAAAAGCTTCCCTGTCTTTTCTTGGATCCGTAAAATAGAGGTATACCAATTGTAACATTTTTTCCAGGTCTTCCAAATCCGCATCGGCCCTAATACCCGTTTCCCTATAATCGATATAGGGATGGACCCCTTGCCAAAAACTTGTCCCTGAAAGAAATCGTTCCAGGGCAAACTTGTCATAATCCCCAACCCCTGCATTTTTAACAATATTGGCAGCATTGATCACAGAAAAATGGTCGCTTTTTGGAAAGCATGCCGCACCCTTTGGATTAAAACCATGGAGCTGGATCCTACGGCCATTTGATGGGGATGTATCCAAAACGACCCTTGTGCCATTGGCCAGCTTAAATTCCCTGGCTCCCGAGGCCGTTGTTCCGTGATCGGTATATCCTACTTTTTCCAAAGCGGAAACGTCCTTTTTGGCCATTAACCGGACGGGCGTTGGCGGCGGCCCTATCGGTTCCATATCCTCTCCGATCGTCCGCATTATCCAATTTCGGACCTCTGTTTCCGTATAATGTACAGGGACTTCACCACTCTGTTGCAAAACCGATACGGCAATATCATTGGGCATATCGGGTATGTACTCTCCCAAAAGCGCATTAAACTCTTTCCGGGACAAACTGGAGAACCATTGCTGCAGGCCCTTAGCCTTATTTTTGGGCAATGCCACACCGTGAGTAAAATAATCATCGATCTGTTGCTCCCAATAATTGGAATCCATGGTTGCTTCTTGCTCCTGGATCTTCCCGTATTCCTTTTGGGCCAAATTCCATTCCTCTTCGCCAAGACCGAACCGTTTTATAGACTGCAATATCCTTATGACCTTTCTTGTGGTTTTTTCGGCCTGGTCCACCCCGCTCTTTATCACCACTTTGTATGCCGGCATAATTGGGTCAGGAGAAGATCCCAAAGCATAGAAGGTAGTATTGTATCCCCTGCCCGCCTCTGTATACCTAATATTGATCATTTTGTTCAATACGTTCCAGATCAGTCGGCGTCTTAAACCATCCCAATTATTCCGTTCCGTAATAATTTTGGGATCACGGAAATACAACTGTAGTTCCACTTCCTCCAATTTTCTATTTTCATCTGGCTCGGCGTTCAAGGCTATAAAACCGTTGCTTCCTTCCAAATACCTTAAACGGCAGTCCTCCCATTGCAGTGGGTAGGGATCTCCCTTTATTCTGGAAAATTGGGTTTTTATGCGTTGCTCCAGGGCATGGACATCAGGAATATCGCCTACGACGATCAATCCCATACGGACTGGCCGGTACCACTTTTTGTAAAATTGTATAAGCGAATCTGCAGAAAAATTTTGGTTATGCCCGAAAAAATCTGAATAATCGGATTGGCACGGGAATAATTCGGCCCTAATCTGTTTTCGCCTAAAGTGCCCTTTTAGATCGGTTCCTGCCCTAAATACCGTTTCTTGACGTAATGGACCGCGTTCCTGATCGATTTTTTCCTTGGTCAACTTTAGATCGGAAATATTCTCGAACCAAAGTAGGCCAGTTTCCATGGCGTCCGGATTGGCAATGGGTACGTTAAAGCTATACCAAGTGGAAAAATATCGTGTTTGTCCAAAAATATCCTTTTGGGCAAGGCCCAAACGTGCAAGAAGCAGCGGATCGTTCAATAGATTATCCGGAAAGTCCTTGGCACATTTAAAGGCCAAATGTTCCAGAGCATGGGGAAAGTTCAACTCTTCGTTGTTTTGATGGGAGGATCCTACTTTTACGTACAGCCGCATGCTGATCCTATCCCCTCCGGCCTTTACGGATTTTATATAGTATGTAAAGCCATTGGGCAATCGGCCGTGCCTGATGCCAGGGTCCAGTGAAAGGGAATCTACCGTCCTTGGTTCTGGGCTTGACCCTAATATGCTATTGGTTGTTAGCTGCAATATAGCATATAGGATAAGTTTTAAGATATGTTTCATAATTATAAATTAAGATCCGTTAATAACCATTGTTTTGGGAGAGGTTGATGTTTTTCTCCCGCTCCTCTCCGGGTATGGGAAACAGGATATCAGTATCCTGCCAAAGAGGTTTGATAGGCCCCAATACTTCGGTTACCCGTCCCGTACGTTTAAGATCTAACCAACGGTGTCCCCATTCTGCAAAAAATTCCTTTTTTCGCTGATCCATAATCTCTTCCAACAGTTCCGTTTGGCCCATTTCTTGATCCATTTCGGCCAAAAGGCCAAGTCCGGCCCTGTTTCGTACCACATCTATATCTTTTATCGCTTCGGTGATTTTTCCCTGCATTGCCTTGGCTTCGGAGCGGATCAAGTACTGTTCAGATAGGCGTAAAACGGTAGAATATTCCACAACATCATTCCTGCTTCTTGCATCTTTATATTTCTGTGGAAAATAAAATTCCCTACTCGTGTTATAGGCTATCCAAAGGTGAAGGCGCTTATCATTGGCCGACATAGATTCCACAAAATCTTCCGATAACTTAATTTGTGACGAATTTTGCCCCCTGAACATATACCCTTCTCCCGTATATGTTGCACTCAATCCCCTCCCAACTGGCGAAATCTGCCAAATGGCTTCACGACTGTTCTTTAAGAAGACCTGTTCTAGATCATCCAACATGCCATATAATGAAGTTTGGGAAATGACCTCACTGGCAAGTTCTTCGGCCTTTGCCCAATTTTCCTGATACAGGTAGACCCTGGCGCGCAAGGCTATGGCCACAAAACGGTTAACGTCGGTACGTTCCGAATCATTATATTCCATTGCCCCCTCCATAAGAATGATCGCTTTGTCCAGATCATCCGCTATACGGTTATAAACAGTATTTACATCGTCACGCTCGGCCTTGGCATTTTTACGGTAATCCGTAGTTAAGATCAAGGGAACCTCCCCATAAAGATTTACGAGATAGAAATAAGTGAATGCCCTAATAAACCTGGCCTTCCCTTCTACAAGATCCTTCACTTCCTGTGAAATGGTCTTAGAGTTTTGCGTTCCTTCCATAACACTGTTGGACATATAAATGATATTGTAAATACTGGACCACATATTATAGTTGGCCTTGGCATCGTCCGAAGCAATGGGGGAGATCTCATTCTGGTGAAAAGGGCCATATCTCGCATCGGTTGCACTGGTAGTTTCAAAAATATCCGGTGTCAACCCGGCTAGTACCGTAACAGAATAAAGATATCCACGGGAAAAATCCGCTTTGGCCAATTCATTATATATACCGTTTATTGCCGCCAATGCCGTTTCCTGATCGGCAAAAACGGTTTCTGAGATCATCATATGATTTGGAGTCTCTATATCCACATAATCCTCACATGCCGTAATTGAAAAACTACCGATTAGTAAAATCAGTAAGGTTTTAAATCCTTTTTTGATCATGATATTAATTTTTAAAGTTGAAGTTGTATTCCTAAGGTTATGGTACGTAAAGAAGGTATGGACGAGTCTCCAGGTGTCTCTACATTTAAACTATTGTAGCGGGTAAGTGTAATAAGGTTCCGACCTTGTAAAAAAAGTTTACATGTACTGAATCCAATTCTATCAAGTACGGCATCTGGAAATTCATAGCTGATCCCGAGGTTGTTCAGTCGTAAAAAAGATGCATCTGAAGTGAAACGATCGGATATGCGGTATCTCCGATAGGCTGAAAGCGCCGCGTTGGTCAAAGATAATTTTTGCACCACATCGCCTTCCGTGCCTTGCCAAGCTTTATAGAATTCAACAGACTGTTGACTGATGGTCCCTGGAGTGGCCAATGGATAGTTTAACCCGTCCTTGACTACAAAGTCCAAAGAAAAACTAAGTCCTAGGCCTTTATAGGAAAGAGTATTGGTAATGCCTCCAAAGTATTTGCTTCCCAGATTTTTTACAATTATACGGTCAGTATAATCGTACCGCCCGTCTTCATTTACATCAACCACTCTGTAATAGCCCGTTTCGGGATCCAAACCGTCAAATTTGTACAACAATCCAATATTTAAAGGATGCCCCACCCTATAAGTATTGGCATAAGATGTTTGGTCTATATTGGGAAAACTAACAAGCTTATTGTTGGGAAAGGTTATATTAAGATGTGTCTGCCAGTTAAAGCTACGGGATCGTATGTTTACGGCAGAAAGCTCAAATTCCCATCCGGTGTTCTGGACTGTTGCCGGAAGATTGGCCTGTACGGATCCAAACCCTGTTATAGAAGGCAAAGGGAATCCTACCAATTGATTGGAAGAGCGATTGCGGTACCAACTGGTACCCAAATGGACCCTCTCTTCCAAAATACCTAGCTCCAAAGCTACCTCCAACTTTTTATTGACTTCCCAGGAGTAATCCGGATTAAAAAGTTGTGTGGGGTATAATCCCCCTGGCCCTCTTGTAGCTTCATAGCTATCAAGATATCCGTAATCTCCAATCTGGTCACTTCCGGTTGTTCCATAACTACCTCTCAGTTTTCCAAAGCTCAACAAGGGAATACTACGCTTTACAAAGGGATCCTCACTAAATATCCAGGCGGCCCCTATGGCACCAAAATTTTCAAAACGTTTGTTTGGTCCGAAACGAGAGGACCCGTCCCTTCTTCCGGTTATATTTACAAAATACCGTTGCTTCCAATTATAACCCAAGCGAGCAAAAACTGCATTATACCTGTACTTTGTGTATTTGTTGTCCGATATACTGATTACCTCGGCCGCGGACAAGTCTTTTATCAAGGCTTCGGACGGGTATCCTTCCCCACTCACCCGTAAGCTCTTAGATTCATTTTGCTGATAGGTCATACCTATTAACCCATCCAAGCTCCCATTTCCCAATTCAATTTTATATACCAGTTGGGGCTCAATTATAGATGATTTTCTAGTTCTATGGCTCTCGGTGGATCTATGATTCAGGAATTCCCTAAGATCTGGCCTGTATTCATCCTTAGAGAACAAACCTTTGAACTCCCTAGTAAAGTAGGTGTGCCCCGCATTGATCTTAAAGGTCAAGACATTTAAAACACTATAAGATAGGCCCATGTTGGCTATTAAATTATGTCCAAGGTCAGTAGCTGTCCTATTTAAAATAGCAGCTAAAGGGTTGTTTAAATTGGAAGAATATTCCCACTCTTCCCAATGCAAACTGCCATCATCATTATAGATTGGCGGGGCATTTGGGGGTAAAGAAAGTGCCGTGGAATAAAAACTACCGTCATATGCCGGGGTACCACTTTTATCAAAACCATAATTGGCTGAAACGTTTACTCTGAATTTTTTATTCTTGGATCTATGGCTCAAATTCAATCCACCAGTAATTTTCTGGTACTGTTCATCTCCAGGAAAGACCAACCCTTCCTTATGAAATGAGCCTCCTAAGCGAAATGAAGTGGTAGCACTACCGCCAGAAGCGGAAACATTAAGGTCCGTAATCATTGAGGTACCTCCAAAAAGCTCTTCTTGCCAATCCGTATAGCGGTTTTGGTCCCATAGCAATAGGTCGTAGTCTGTAGACTCATCCGGTTCCCTTTCATCATTGGCCAGTACAGCTTTTCGCAACCTAAGGTACTGTTCGGTATTCAAGAGGTCCATCTTATTGGACGCCGTTCCAAAGCCAGAATACATATGGGCCTCAACTTTTGTTTTGGTAAAATAGCCTTCTCCTTTTTTAGTTGTGACCAGTACCACGCCATTGGCACCACGGGAACCATAGATGGCTGTGGCATCTGCATCCTTCAACACCTCAACACTCTTAATGTTGGCTAGGTTAAGCGTTGTCAAAGGGTCTATTCCGTTCAAGTACATGTTGCTCCCCCCAGTAATAGGAGCAGAAATTACCGGTACCCCATCTATTATATACAAAGGAAGGTTACCATTATCCGTAGTACCATTCCTTAAACTGTTCTGTCCTCTTATTCGGATTATGGGCGCACTTCCAGGCACGCCACTTTGTTGTATTACCTCTACCCCTGCCATGCGGCCCTGCAGGGCTTCTAACGGACTTACAATGGGCTGTAGTTCTATTTCCTTGGCGGTGACCCTACTAATGCTGCCCGTGCGTTCTTTTTCCTTTACGGTATAGTAGCCGGCATTGACCTCTACTTCCTGTAGTTCGGTGACCTCGGACAACATTTCCACATCCAGGCTGGTCCTACCCAATACGTGAATTTCACGGGAATGGTACCCCAAATAAGAAAAGACCAGAATATCCTTGTTGGTAACGGTAATGGAATACCCTCCCTTGTCATTGGTAAAGGTTCCCTTATTACTGCCCTTTATGAGTACATGCACCCCGGGCATGGGGCCATAGGTATCATTAACAGTGCCTGTTATGGTAAGCTGTTGTTGGAGTTCTAGAATTGAAAGGTCCTTAAAACAATGCCCATGGGGGAAATGGGCAAAGTATGGTGGGGGAACCAAAAAGCAAATAAATAGTAGACATAGGCGGACAATCCCCCTATACTCAAGATTATTTTTCATAATTTTGAAGATTAGATGAAACTTAGTTTTATTT
>CAXAVP010000056.1:0-19125 GCA_963972175.1 uncultured Arenibacter sp. | reverse complement strand
ATGATAACCATATCGGAATTATGGGCCAATACTTTTTCCCTTAATAAGGCTCCACCGCCACCTTTGATAAGTTGCATATAGGGGTCAAATTCGTCAGTACCATCAATATAGATATCCATACGATCTATCTTATCCAGTGTAGTTAGTGGAATTCCCATTTCGATAGCCAGTTTTTTTGTGCTTTCGGAGGAGGGCACTCCAATGATCTCAAGGCCGTTTACAATAAGCTGCTCCAATTCTTTTAGCATGTAAAATGCCGTGGACCCTGTTCCCAATCCTACTGTCATACCGTTGTTAACGTATTTTATAGCCTCCTTGGCAGCTAATTGTTTTTCTTGTTTTAGGCTCATTGGGTCTATTGTTTTAAGTGCTTTATGCAATGTGCTACATCTTTGGAATTTTGGTTGCGGGTTTTTTCCAATTGATCTATAATTTGGGAGTGGTCTTCAGGTCTGGTTTGTGAAAGCTTATAGGTAGCCTGTATTTCAGTTATAGCTATTTGAAAGCCTACAACCCCAACTATTTGTTTCATAGTGGCTTCGGGTAGCTTATCTATGGATACCGGCTGTTCAGAAGATTTTTCGTATTTATCCACCAATTTACGAAGCGATTCCAGCACATCAGCCTTATTCAATATTTTTATTTTCCCATAGACGTGAACGGCAATATAGTTCCAAGTAGGTACCTCCTCATCCTTGTACCAGGAGGATGAGATATAGCTATGGGGCCCGTTAAATATAGCCAGGACTTCTTCATCCTCCATAAAGTATTGCCACTGTGGATTGGCTTTGGCGATATGGCCAACCAAAATATCCTTAACTAAGCTGTCTACATCCAGTTCCAATGGAACATGCGTAGCCCATGGCCTGCCATTGGTTTGGTTCACCAATATACCAAAGGCATTTTTAGAGATAAATTCCTTTACTTCCTCAAGATTCTCATTTTTGTAATGGTCTGGCGTGTACATAGAATTAAATTAATAAGAAATGGTCATCAGCACTGGTAAGTGATCAGAAATATGCTTATTGTTCGGCATTCTATCATCAATATGGCTGTAGGACAAGACCTCTACATCTTTTACAAAAAAGTAGTCTATTCTATTTTTCATAATTCGCCCTTGATCAAATCCATTAAAGGTCCCAACTGGGCCATAGAACGGTTTTCTGCTTATCTCTTTGGCATCGGTTAAATTCTTTTTTAGGTATTGAATAGGTTCGGTTTCCGGAGTTAAGTTTAGGTCGCCCATCAAAATTACTGGCAAATTGGAGGTGTTTAACTCACGGATCTTTTTATATATGAGTTGTGCAGAGTTGACCCTTGCCTGCATTCCTCTATGGTCAAAATGTGTGTTAAAGACCCAAATTTTCTTTTTGGATACTCTATTTTCAAAAAGGGCATAGGTACAAATCCGTTCCATGGAGGCGTCCCAACCTACCGATACCTTTTCTGGTGTTTTCGATAACCAAAAGGTATTGGTTTTAAGAACTTTAAACTTTTTGGTGTTATAGAAAATTGCGGAATACTCTCCTTTTTCTTTTGCATCGTCGCGTCCAACTCCCACATAAGCATGGTCTGCTAGGGCATTGTTTAAATAGGCTACCTGATGGTGTAAACCTTCTTGGATGCCAACAATGTCCGAATCATAATGCCGGATTAATTTGGCCAAATGGGGTTTGCGGTCGTTCCAATTATTAATGGTATCCGCAGTATTGTCATATTTTATATTAAAACTAACAACATTTGCGGTTTGGGACCAGCTGGTTTCCGTTTTGGCAAGAAGTCCCAAGCTTATTAGGATGACGGTGTAAAAACTTTTCATTGGATAGTTATTTATATTTAAAGAATAAATATCCTGATTTTTTTTATAACCTATACATTTTTGGTAGACTATATCACTATCAGACCAATCTAAAGTGCGGGAAACATCTTGCTATTCTTTTGGTGACCTATTGTTCCTACTCCTATTCCTGTTTCTGTTGTTGTTTCTACCTCCCCTGTGTTTAGATTGGCCAGTTCTTTGTTTATGCCTATTTTGGGATGGTTTCTTTTCTTCCAAGGGAAGGGCTTCCGAAGCATCATCTTCAAAAGGGTGGTCCTCAATAATAGGCAGCTGTTGACTTATCAGTTTTTGAATATCTTTTAAATAGGGCCTTTCTTCCACATCACAGAAGGATAGGGCAACACCACTGGCACTGGCCCTACCTGTTCTACCTATACGGTGAACGTAGGTTTCCGGTACATTGGGAAGGTCATAATTAATCACCAAAGAAAGTTCTTCTACATCTATACCCCTAGCGGCGATATCGGTAGCAATTAACACCTTTAAGTCACCATCCTTAAATTCTCCCAAGGCTTTTTGTCTTGCATTTTGGGATTTGTTTCCGTGGATGGCATCGGCTTTAATATCGGCCTTGGCCAATTGCTTTACAATTTTATTGGCCCCGTGCTTGGTTCGGGAAAAAACAAGGACGGAATCGGTTGGGTCTTTTTCCAGTAAATGGATCAGTAGTTGGGCCTTGTTTTTCTTGCTAACAAAATAAATGCCTTGTTCTACCTTTTCGGCAGTGGCCTGTTGAGGTTTAATGGTAACCCTTTCAAAATCGCCCAAGATTTTTTTGGATAGTTCCACGATGGCCGGAGGCATGGTAGCCGAAAAGAATAGGGATTGCCTATTGCTTGGCAATTTGGCAATTATTTTCTTTATATCATGAATAAAGCCCATGTCCAACATCTGGTCGGCCTCATCCAATACGGCATATTTAATGTCATTAAGAGAGATAAACCCTTGGTTCATCAGGTCTAATAAACGACCAGGGGTGGCAATAAGCACGTCTACCCCTTTTTTAAGGGCGTCGGTTTGTCTTCCTTGTTTTATACCCCCAAAAATAACGGTGTTTTTGATACCTGTGAATCTGGAATAGGAGGTAAAATTCTCCCCTATCTGTATGGCCAACTCCCTGGTTGGTGTAACTACTAAAGTTCTAATTTTTCGCTGTCCTGGATTGGCTTCACGGTCCAATACCAATTGCTGGATGATGGGGATGGAAAAAGCTGCTGTTTTACCGGTTCCAGTTTGGGCACAGCCCAATAAGTCGGTTCCCCTAAGTAAAATGGGAATGGATTGTTCTTGAATGGGTGTTGGATTTGTATAGCCTTCTGCCTTAAGGGCTTTTAGGATAGGTTCTATAATACCTAAGTCTTTGAATGTCATGTATTGTATATAATAAGGCACAAAGGTAGGGCATTAGTTTGGATAAACGCTATAAATCCAAGAATACGCCCTATAATCCTGAAGCCGCGGCCTCTGCACAGCGCTCCCCGTCCATGGCCGCCGAGATAATACCGCCGGCGTATCCTCCTCCCTCCCCGCAGGGGAAAAGCCCCTGGATTTCTGGATGTTCCAAGTTTTTGTTTCTAGGAATGTTCACTGGGGCCGAGGTTCGTGATTCTACTCCAACCACATTGGCCTCGGAGGTATAGTATCCTCTCATCTTTTCACCAAAAGCAGTAAAGCCAGAACGCAGCCTACTCCCGATCAGTTTGGGTAATAGGGAATGCAAAGGAGCCGATTTAAGTCCAGGTTGATAGGAACTGGGGTTAAGCTCATTGGAGAGTTTGCCTTCTACAAAATCTGTAAGTCGCTGTGCAGGGGCTACCTGTGAGCGGCCGCCAGAGGTAAAGGCCAATCGCTCCAAATCCTTTTGATATTCCAATCCCTTGAGAGGACCATAATGCTCATATTTCCTAATGTCCTCATCCACATTTATCTCTACCACTATACCGGAGTTGGCAAATTGATTATTTCGCTTGGAAGGCGACATGCCATTGACTACCACCTCTCCAGGAGAGGTGGCCGCAGGGACTATAAAGCCGCCTGGACACATGCAAAATGAGTATACCCCACGATTTTTCACTTGTTCTACCAAACTATAGGCGGCCGCAGGGAGAAGCGGGTTGCGTTCATTGCGGCAATGGTATTGTATGCTATCAATAATATGTTGCGGATGTTCTACCCGTACACCCATGGCGAACGACTTGGCCTTAAGACCTATTTTCTTATTGTTCAATAAATAATAAATGTCCCTTGCGGAATGTCCGGTAGCCAGAATAACCCTATTAACTGGCATTTCTGTACCATTTTGCAGCACAATGGCCCTTAGGGTGTTCTTGCTGATCAAAAAATCGGTTACCCTGGATTTAAAATGGATCTCCCCTCCATATTTCAATATCGTTTCCCTTATATTTTGAACCAATTTGGGCAATTTGTTGGTGCCTATATGTGGGTGGGCATCTATAAGAATTTGCTCGGTAGCCCCATGATAGACCAAGTTTTCAAAAATTCTTCTTACATCCCCGCGTTTTAGACTTCGGGTGTACAATTTACCATCCGAGTATGTACCTGCGCCTCCCTCCCCAAAACAGTAATTGGAATCCTCATCAACTATATGGTCCCTGTTAATGGCCTTTAAATCGCGCCTGCGTTCCTGTACATTTTTTCCTCTTTCCAAAACAATGGGCTTATACCCTAACTCAATACATCGAAGGGCAGCATACATGCCTGCAGGACCAAAACCTATTATGTGTATCTCCTGGGCATTGGATACGTCTTTATATCCAAAGTCGTAGGCATTGTCTTTTGGCGCCGCTTCATTGATATAGACATTGACTTTATAGTTGAAATATATGGTAGATTTTCGGGCATCAATAGATTTTCTAAGCGTCACAACCTCGGTAACATCCTCAATGGGGATACCTAAATATTTGGCCGCTTTCTTATTAAGTATATTATCTACGGATTCCTCCAATAAGGTAGTCCTGAGCTGAATGTTTCTTACCATGGTGTAAAATTACGCTAATAAATGTAATTGACCCATCTAAGAAATAAGCCTATTGGCCAAGACTGGCATACAATTATATTTCATATTCCTTTTTATAAGACATTGGCGTCCTTTTGGTGATGGCCTTAAATTGCTTATTAAAATTGGATAAGGTTTGAAAACCACTGGCATAACAAGCCTGGCCAATATTCATTTTTTCTTCAATCAGTAATTTGCAGGCATAGCCGATCCTGATCTCAGTTAAAAATTCGGAAAAAGTTTTGTTGGCGTGCATTTTAAAGTAACGGCTAAAGGAGGTGGGGGTCATATTGGCCAAAGAAGCCACTGTTGAAAGCTGTATTTTTTCCTTGAAATTCTTCATGACATAGGCGTGAACATCGTTCATTCTCTCGGTATCCCCTTGCTTCAAGGAGTTGGTATACCCAGGACTGGCCAATAATTCAGATTCGGTAGTGTTTGCCAAGTTGTTGAGTATGTTAAACAGCTCCACAACACTGTCCATTCCTTCGAGATGTAAGAGGTTTTTCATCATGTCGCCCACTTTATTGGCTGTTTTCCCCCGTACATCAATTCCTCTTAAACTTTTTTGGAACAGCTGTCGCAATTTGATCATTTCTACTTTATGTAGTAACCCTTGACCAATAAAATCGTCATGAAAGTATACCACAAGCCCCTCGGACCATGAATTATGTTCCACCTCCAACCCCTCATTGTCACTACGCCACATATGGGGTAAATTAGGCCCGGTAAAAGCAATATCCCCCTCTTTAAAATGTTTAACATGGTCGCCTATAAATCGGGTGCCGCTGCCTTTTAAAACCATAAACAATTGGTATTCTGGATGAAAATGCCAATTGGGATCAAAATTGGGTTGCCTGAGCAATTTGGCCACAAATGCCTGTGATTTGGGGATAGGTGATTTTTGTAATGCCGATTTCACGCTAAATGGGATATGGAATTAATAAAAATTATAGAACAAATAGAAGAGGATCAATACTATCATACGTAATAAAATATCTTTAAATATAGTTAAAATATGTATTTGATGATATAAAACAGTCAATAGTGGGCAACAAAGTGTTCTCTTAGTGCTTTTTTATTCTATATTATTGTTCAACCTAAAACTTCAGCCAGTTATGAAAATTAAAAACGTTCCTTTTTTTTGTCTCTATATCCTTATGGCTACCTTATTGGGTTGTAAGTCGTCCGGGCCGACTAAAAAAGACGATCGGCCTAGAAGAATCGAGATGCTATTCCTAGGGCATGCCAGTGAACACCATAATTCTAGGGCCTATATGCCTATTCTGGCCTCGTCGCTAACCAAAAACGGTATAAATATTACATATACAGAGGAGGTAGAAGATCTTAATAGAGAGACTTTAGGGCGCTATGATGGGGTTATTGTATATGCAAATTATGAAAATAGATTTCCGGAACAGGAAAAAGCGCTAATGGAATTTGTTGCGGAGGGGCATGCATTTATCCCTATTCATTGTGCCAGTTTTTGTTTCAATGAGTCAGTAGAGTATGTAGATATGGTTGGGGGGCAGTTTAAGACCCATGGTACGGATACCTTTACGGCAGAAATAACCAACACCGCCCATCCCATTATGACAAAGGTTAAGGAATTCACCACATGGGATGAGACGTATATACATGATAAATTGGCCGATGATATTACCGTTCTAATGGAAAGGGTGGAAGGAGATCATCACGAACCATGGACATGGGTTAAAAAATATGGAAAGGGCAAGGTATTCTATACTGCCTACGGACATGATGAAAGAACCTGGAGCAAGCCCGGATTTCAAAATCTTATCAAAGAGGGTATCCTTTGGGCAATAGATGACCAGACAAAAAAGAACTGGAAAGAATTTGCCAAAGACATACCCACCTTACAATATAAGGAAAAGGCCAACATCCCTAATTATGAGAAAAGGGATCCGGCACCAAAATATCAACTTCCCTTGTCACCGGAAGAATCGGAAAAATTGATTCAAGTCCCAGCGGGATTTAGCTTGGAGCTTTTTGCTTCTGAACCGGATATTATTAACCCCATAGCCATGAATTGGGATGAGAAGGGCAGGCTTTGGGTTATAGAGACTGTAGATTACCCCAATACTGTGCGGGACGACAAAGGTAAGGGGGACGATCGCATAAAAATTTGTGAGGATACCAATGGTGATGGTAAGGCTGACAAGTTTACCATTTTTGCCGATAATTTAAATATACCTACCAGCTTTGCTTTTGTCAATGGTGGAATTTTGGTCTCTCAGGCCCCCTATTTTTTATTTCTCAAGGATACCGATGGGGATGATAAAGCAGATGTTAAGGAAATCGTCATGGAAGGTTGGGGTGTTTTTGATACCCATGCAGGACCTTCCAACCTTCAAATAGGAATTGACAATAATATTTATGGCGTAGTGGGCTATTCAGGTTTTGAAGGCAATATTGCTGGAGAAGACTTAAAATTTGGTCAAGGGATATATCGCTTCAACAAGAAAATGGAGCAATTTGAATTTTTGACCAATACAAGTAACAATACCTGGGGATTGGGTATTACGGAGGATAATGCTGTTTTTGCTTCTACGGCCAATAATACCCATAGCGTATATATGGGGATACCCAATAGGAACCTAGCAGATGTGGCTGGGGTATCCTTAAAGGGTAGTACAAAAATAGACGGACATTATAGTATGTTGCCCATAACCCAAAATGTGAGACAGGTAGATGTTTTTGGTGGTTTTACCGCTGCTGCTGGACACCATTTTTACACGGCCAGAAACTTCCCCAAGGAATATTGGAATAAATATGCCTTTGTGTGCGAGCCTACCGGAGGAGTAGTACATATTGCCAATATAGAAAAGAATGGTGCCGGCTATTTGGAAAAGGACGGAGGTAATTTAATGGCCAGCTCTGATGAATGGTTTTCCCCGGTAGAGGCTAAAGTAGGGCCAGATGGGGCTGTGTGGGTATTGGATTGGTATAATTTTATAATACAGCACAATCCTACCCCAAATGTGGACAGTGGGGGTTACGATGCTGTTAACGGACCTGGAAATGCCTACAAAAACCCGTTACGCGATAAGTCGCGAGGTCGAATTTGGCGGATATTGCCCAAATATAGTGAGGAGGCTAAAATAATTGGTTTGGACAGGAACGATCCCGAAGGCTTGCTAGAGGCATTATCCCAAGATAATATGTTTTGGAGAATGACAGCGCAACGCATATTGGTTGAAAATGGCAGCAAGGAAGTTGTTCCCCAGCTTATTGAATTGATTGAAAATAGAGCTGTAGATGAATTGGGACTCAATCCCGGAGCACTGCACGGGCTTTGGACGCTAGATGGACTTGGGGCCATTTCCTCCGATACCGCGGTCCTGGAGGCCGTTAAAACAGCCTTGGGCCATCCCTCGGCGGCTGTACGGAAGACAGCGATAGGGGTGTTGCCCAAAAACAACACCATTGATTCCTTACTGTTAAAATCTAAAATATTGGAAGATGAGGCCCCAGAGGTGCAATTGGCCGCCTTGTTATATTTTGCGGAAAGGGAACCTAGTTTGGAAATAGGGAAGCAGTTATATAAGCTGAGCAATAACAAACAATTGCTTGACGACCAATGGTTGTCAAAAGCCCTATACGTAGCAGGAAGCAAACACCATAAAGGATTTGTAGCCTCCTACTTGGCATCCAATCCCAATTTTGGAAAAGGATTGGTTGAGGAAAGCACCAGGGAGGCATTGGATTTTGATGATTCCCAATGGCAGACAATGTTGCTACCACAATTGATAGAAGATGCCGGTTTGCAGATGGATGGCATAATTTGGTTCCGAAAAGAGTTAACCATTCCTGCCCATAGAGCAGGGGAAAAGGGTACCGTTTCCTTGGGTCCCATAGATGATTCCGATAAGGTCTATTTAAATGGCAGCTTAATTGGAGCAACAGAAAAGGATTATAAGGCCAACAGAGTGTACACTATCCCTGCCGGGATTTTAAAGGCCGGTATGAATTTAATTGCCGTACGGGTAGAAGATACCGGAGGCGGAGGAGGAATATGGGGTAAAGAAGAGCAAATGGTCTTCAAATCAGGTCAATTTAACACTTCGCTGGCAGGAGATTGGAAATACGAGGTGGAGTTGGACTTTTCCAAAGGGGCCAAAGATCTCTTTGCAAATAAACCACTGGCAGAGCTACTGGTTGAAACCTATATCAATGAGGTGAAAGCAGGGGAAAATAGTGTAGAGGACACCAAATCAGGGGCTTCAGTGGTCCATATCAAAACCATTAAAAATGAAATGAAGTTTGATTTGACCGAATTTGTTGTAGAGGCAGGACAGGCCGTTGAACTGGTTTTTGAAAACACAGATTTTATGCAGCACAATCTGGTAGTCACAAAATTGGGGGCCAAGGAAAAAGTGGGTATGGCCGCCGATAAATTGGCGATGGACCCCAATGGTGCAGAAAAAAACTATGTTCCAGAAATGCCGGAAGTCTTAATTGCAACGGCTATCATAAACCCAGAAGAAAAAGCTGTTCTAAAATTCATTGCCCCAACAAAACCGGGGAATTATCCTTTTATATGCACTTTTCCGGGGCACTGGCGAATTATGCAGGGCGTAATGAAGGTAGTTAAACTGAAATAAAAGGGACGGTTTAATAAAGAATCCGATATAAAGACCAACAAAAATGAAACATAACATACAACTCGGGGTAAGTACTTGGCTTTGGGAATCACCCTTTAATACTAAATCCTGCCGCTTGTTCCCTAAAATAAAACAGATGGGTTTTGATGTGGTTGAAATTCCAGTGGAAGACCCAGGCCTAATTAATGGTGACGAGGTGAAAAAATCTTTGGAAGA
Source organism: uncultured Arenibacter sp. (assembly GCA_963972175.1). Classification (GTDB taxonomy): domain Bacteria; phylum Bacteroidota; class Bacteroidia; order Flavobacteriales; family Flavobacteriaceae; genus Arenibacter. Next base: position 9,428 of record CAXAVP010000056.1, on the reverse strand, counting down.
TAATGGGTTGAAGGCCGTGGTATGTGGAGCCTTTGGACCATCAAAGGATCTAACGCATCAAGATATTTCCGTACACCAAGACTGCTTTGACTATATAGAAAAATGTTTTGAATTGTGTAATAAGTGGGAGAGCCAGTTTTTAGCCGGTCCCATGTATTCCGCTGTAGGCAAAGCACGAATGTTGTCTGGCGATCAGCGGCAAAGAGAATGGGATCTGGCGGTAGACAATATACATCAAGTTTGTGTTATGGCCCAAGGGCATGGGCTGTCTATCGCATTAGAACCCCTAAACCGATTTGAATCCTATATGATCAACACGGCAGAGGACGTTATGCGCTTTATAGAGGATGTAAACCATAGCAGTGCAAAGGTACTATTGGACGGGTTTCATATGACCATTGAGGAAAAGAATATTAGGGAGGCCATACAAAGGGTGGGCGACAAACTAATTCATGTACAGGTCTCGGAAAACCACCGGGGAATTCCAGGGACCGGACTAACACCTTGGGACCAATTCGTAGAGGGCTTACAGGATATTGGATATCAAGGTTCAATAGTGATAGAGAGTTTTACGCCAGAAATAAAAGAATTGGCGGGAGCCGTCTGTATATGGAAAAATTTTGCAGAGAGTCAGGATGAATTTGCTTCCAAAGGGATCCATTTTTTAAAGGAAACATTTAATTAAATTCAAGATAAAATGAGTAGAAAGAAAGTCAATATTGCCATCGTGGGCTTGGGGTTTGGAGCGGAGTTTATCCCTATATACCAAAAGCATCCCCATGCCAACTTAGTGGCTATCTCACAACGGAACAAACAGAAGCTGAATGAGCTGGCAGACGCCTTTAATATTGATAAGAGGTATACCTCTTATGATGAATTGCTGGAGGATCCGGAAATTGATGCTGTACATATTAATACCCCCATCCCCGATCATGGAATACAGTCCATTAAAGCCTTAAAAGCGGGGAAGCACGTAGCCTGTACTGTGCCCATGGCCACCACTGTGGAGGAATGTGAGGAAATAGTACGCCTAACCCAAGAAACAGGGCTAACCTATATGATGATGGAAACCGTGGTATATGCCAGGGAATTCCTGTATATGAAAGAATTGTATGAAAATGGAGAACTGGGCAAGGTACAGTTTTTAAAAGCCAGCCACCAGCAGGATATGGACGGTTGGCCAAATTACTGGCCAGGTTTACCGCCCATGCACTATGCTACCCACTGTGTGGGGCCGGTGTTGGCTCTTACGCGTGGAGAGGCCGAATATGTTTCCTGTTTTGGGTCGGGAACCATTAGGGACGAGCTTATATCGCATTACAACTCCCCTTATGCAGTGGAAACTACCCATATAAAATTCCGCAATTCAGATTTAAGTGCGCAAGTTTATCGTTCTCTTTTTGATGTAGCCAGGCAGTATAGGGAAAGCTTTGAAGTCTATGGCTCCAAGAAATCGGTAGAATGGCCACTAATAGAAGGTAAACCATTGGTAGTGCATACGGCCAAAAAACCGGAACCGGAAATTCCGGAAGAAATAGAAAGTCCGGATTTTGCCAAGTTATTGCCAAAGGAAATACAGGATTTCACCACCAAAGGGGTATATGATGCCGAAGGCCATCAACACTTATCTTTTACCCAGGGAGCGGGCCATGGCGGATCGCACCCTCATCTGGTACACGAATTTGTGAATGCTTTGGTTCACCATAAATCAGCTTACCCAAATGCCAAACAATCGGCCAATATCACCTGTGTAGGAATTCTTGCCCATGAATCTGCCATAAAAGGAGGGGAGATAATTAGACTGCCAGAATTTACTTTTGAGGATAAGTAGTTGAAAATTAACTGTATATGTATAATTGAATTTGAAATATTAAGAGCAATTTATGGTAAGAGTTAATATTTTTCACAAAAAAGCATACAACTTATCGATAATTATGTTAATTTTATAATTCATAAGTAAGACTTGAAAAATAAGTTTTTAACGCATAGACTTATTTTTTAACTTTTTAAAAGAGGACGTAGGGGTGCGGCCTCTTTTTTTATGCCCAAAATTTTGCTAAAATAACAGGTTGTGTATAAACCATATTTCTATCCCTGTCATTATTTATTTCGATACAGCACATAAACAAAGTATTTAAAAGAGATATTTACCACTCATAAGTAAGACGAGAAGATATATTTCTATTTGAAATCTATTCTTAACTTTTTAAAGAGGTCGTAGGGGTGCGGCCTCTTTTTTATTTCCATAAAGTCGCCGTTTTAGGTTCTAACCCTTTTGCAGCGGTCTTGAGCTATATCAAAAAAGACTTGCTCATAATAATATATTAAACTTTACTTAATCCGTGACAATTCAAGCCATAGATTCTACAATTGAGTTGGTCTTATTTTGAAAGTAATTGTCTGTACTACAATTTTGTTATAACAATACGTAAAACCAACATCGTTATGCATAAAATTGTATTGATCATCATTGCTATGGTCGTAAATGAAGTAACGGCCCATCAAGAACAAGCCGTAAACCTGGAAGCAGAGCAGGTACATGAAATGGTTGTTTTAGTGTCATCTTCCTATCCTTTTCCGTTTGGGAAGTGGTCAGAAGAAGGGAGGCAAACTACGGCTCTAACCTATTGCTTTCCTAAACAGTCAAGATGGCCGCGGCATCTTTTTATTAACTTTAGGGCAAATTAAGATGAATGTTGTGGGTAAATGGATTTGAATGATACGATTTTTTAAACATCTAGGGAAAGCCCTGACCATAGGGGGCTTGATTTATTTTTTGTTTATGGCGATTTTCTTTTTTATGGGAAAATTTGACCAAGGATTTAGCTATGCACGTGCTTGGGAGGAGTTTTATGTAAATATGATCTTCGCGGTAATACTGTATATGGTGAATGCATATTGGATTGAGTTTCTATTGGTGAAATACAAACATCAATTTTATCAAAGAAGACGAATTTTATTGGGGATAGTAGGGAATGTTGTTTTATCCGTAGCAGGCATATTCGTCTCCAGATTTATTGTAAGCGTTGGGATTGATGCAATATCCGTTTCCGAGTTTTTGCTCGGGGAGCGATTGGAATATTATAAGGTTTCCTTGTTGCTGGCCATTTTTATTTCGCTTATTTTTTATGTGGCCTGGTATTTTAAATTCCGTCAAGAGAGCAAGGTAAAGGAGCAGAAGATCATTGCAGGAACGGCCTCTGCTAAATTTGATGCCCTAAAAAATCAGTTAGACCCACACTTTTTGTTCAATAGTTTAAATGTGCTTACCAGTTTAATAGAGGAGGCTCCAGAGAAGGCACAAAAATTTACTACTTCACTTTCTAAAGTATACCGTTATGTCTTGGAACAAAAAAACAAGGACTTGGTATCTGTAGATGAAGAATTGGCCTTCGCCAAGACCTATGTAAGATTGCTTATTATGCGATTTGAGGGTAGTATTGTTTTTGATATTCCAGAAAAAGCCGACAACCCAGAAGCTAGGATTATTCCGTTGTCCCTGCAGCTCCTATTGGAAAATGCCGTAAAACACAATATAGTAACCCAGAAAAGGCCCTTAAAAATTAGGGTTTATGAAGAAAATGGCATGCTGTGCGTAACCAATAATCTACAGGAAAAACAAGTGGTAAGGAAAAGTAGTGGAGTCGGACTTCGGAACATACAACAACGCTATTCCATTCTTTCCACAAGGGAGGTACAGATAGAGAAATCTTCTTCTGAGTTTACGGTAAAACTCCCAGTGCTTACCCATAAACTGAACGTCTTGGAAACCCAACAAACCTTTATAGAGGATAAGCGGTACTTAAAGGCAAAAGAAAAGGTTGAGGCTATAAAGGGGTTTTATGGGAATCTTTTATCTTATTGTCTGGTAATTCCCGTTTTAGGGTGGATAAATTATAGTACCACAAGTTTTCCTTGGGTTATTTTTCCCGCCATAGGCTGGGGATTTGGCGTTGCTGTACATGGAATGGAGGTTTTTGGATATAATCCTTTGCTTGGTAGAAACTGGGAGGAAAGAAAAATTCAGGAATATATGGAGGATGAAAATTTTTGAACTTACGGTCTATCCCTCATATTCAACAATTCATATACTTCTTTTTGAAGAAGAAGGGAAATCCGGCGAAATTTGAAATAAAAATTAGAACTATGGAAGATTTAGATAAGGAGAATAAGTATTATAGGGCCAAGACAAGAGTGGAGGCCATTAAAAAGTTCTATTTAAGCCTGGCGTCCTATGTTGTTTTTATAGGTTTTCTAGCGGCTCTTAATTATTATATCAACCAATGGCAATATGCATGGTTTTTATGGGCGGCATTTGGCTGGGGAATAGGTCTGGTCTTTCAGGCAGTGAAGGTCTTTGGGCTCAATGCCTTCTTTGGTAGTAATTGGGAAGAGAGAAAGATAAAGGAATTTATGCAGGACGATGAAATACGCAACAAATGGAGGTAGAAAGACTTAAACGGGAAAACAAATTGGAGCGGGCTAAAAAGAGGGTGGATGAATTAAAAGGGTTTTATGTTCATCTGACCATTTATTTAGCCGTGAATACGCTGATAACCATAGTTAAAATTGTAGGAAATATGGGCAATGGAGAGAGTCTAGGAGAGGCCATCTGGGATTTTGGCACTTTTGCGGTTTGGCTCTTTTGGGGAATTGGTTTGCTTTTTCATGCAATAAAGATTTTTTCCTTAAACCCGTTCTTTAATAAGGATTGGGAGCAAAGGCAAATTAGAAAATATATGGAAAAGGAAAAGAAGGAAATAGAAAAATATAAATAATGGAGACCGAACCTAAGGATTTTGAAAATTATGTCCGCGCTAAAAAACGTGTAGACAACATCAAAAATTTTTACGCCCACCTTGTAATCTATTTGTTGATGAATAGTTTACTTCTTGCCTTTAAGGGCTCTATATTGAACTTTTTTAGGTCGAAGGGGGTGGAGGATGAAGGCTTTTTGTATTGGATGGAGTGGAACCTGATATTTATCCCTATCCTTTGGGGGGTAGTACTGCTGGTCACAGGGCTATACTTCCTAAAGCTAAAACCGAGGTTTTTTAGGGATTGGGAAGATAGGCAAATTAAGAAATACTTGAAGGAATAGCCAAGGATCAACAAATTCACAAATTGATATTCGCGATTTAACAGCAATGTACATGAATGCAATTATAATTGAGGACGAAAAACCTGCTGCCCGAAGGTTGGGGCGTTTGTTAAAAGATTTAAAGGTAGAGGTATCTACCATGCTTTATTCTGTAGAGGAAGCCGTTACTTGGTTTAGGAAACACGAGCATCCGGATTTGATATTTTTGGACATACAACTCTCAGACGGACTCTCCTTTGAAATATTTGATTTGGTAGATATTCAAAGTTCGGTAATTTTTACCACGGCATATGACGAATACGCATTGCAGGCATTTAAGTTGAATAGTATAGATTATCTGTTGAAACCTATAGATGATGAAGAGCTGGAAATTGCGGTGAACAAGTACCATTCTTTTCGTCCCAAAAAACAAAAAATAGCACTCGATTTTGAAGACATAAAAAGACTTCTGGTAAATCCGCTGGAACGGGAATATAAAAGTAGGTTTACGGTTAGGGTAGGGCAACATCTAAAAATTATAAACGCAGATGAAATAGAGTGTTTTTACAGTGAGAACAAGGGTACCTATGCAGCTACAGTTGATGGTAGAAATTACTTGTTGGATCAGACCTTGGAAAATTTGGAATCAGAGTTGCATCCCAAATCTTTTTTCCGCGTTAGCAGAAAGTTTTATATTAACATAAACCATATAAAAGATATTGTTTCCTATACCAATTCCCGACTGGAAATTAAGCTGAATAAATTTAACGGGCAAGAAGTTATAGTCAGTAGGGAAAGAGTAAAAGACTTCAAGTTATGGTTGGAATAGGTGTTGTTAAATAGCTGATTTCATGTTTTTTATGTATAATAAAAAGTTATAATAAGTTTTTCTTATAGTAGTGTTTTTGCTCAGGTTTTGGCTATTCGTCCACTCTGTTGTCATCAAAAGATGAAGGTAGCAATTTTGGAATTAGTTTAATAAAGATGGGAAGTAAAACCGCTCCTCCAGGAAGAATAAATATAGCTAGGGAAGGGATGCTTTTAAAGATATCCAGTAGGTGATTTTGAACTTTTTTCTTTTCTTCCGGACTTAAATCCTTAACAGTGGATTTAGATAACAAACTAACCAATTCCTTACTTTCGGATAGCTCTTTTTGTAATCGTTTACTATTACGCAGAATTAATTTATTCACTATTTTAGACATGCTGTCGTAGAACTGCAATGCCATATTTTGGTCCTTAAGATGAGGTATTTTTTCTGCGTTCTGCGCAAAAAAATCTGTTATCTGTTTTAGGGATTTGGCTATGGCGCTTGGTGTAAACCCAAGGTCCTTTCCAATACCAAAAATAAACTCGGATTCGGTGTAATCCAAAGATTGGTCTTCCCAGGCCGTTAGACAGGCTACATCTAAAAAATACCTATTTTCGTAGGTTGTGTATTTATCCAATAATTCATTTCTATAGGAGCCATCAAAGTTTTGCATCCCACTTTCAATATAGGTGAGTGATGAGGCAAAAAGTTGAGCGAGTTTTTCGTCCTTCTTGTTCTTCTCCTTTGAATTGAGGGTGTGGTAGGTGATATTGATGGTAATTCGCTCTAAGCTTTCTGCCTTCTCCTTTATGGCCGGTTCTCCTTCAAGATAGGCCTTAAAACTAAGAACATCTACAAACAATAAGGAATTGGTGATAATGCTATTAAACGTCTTGCTAATAACATTGTCTTCTAGGTAAATCCTGGAATCTAAAAGATTTTCCAGTTTGGAGGAAGTCTTTTTGCTACTTAGGAATTTACCGAAAAAAGAAATTTTATTGAGACCTAGATCTTCGTAAAAGGATAGAATGAGATCTAAGAAATCCTCAAACTCAGATTCCTTGTACTTTAGTTTATAAGTGAAGTATAAGGCGGTTATTAAGTTGATCTTTGCCTTTTCGTCTTCGGATAACGGAACTTCCTTTATAATGAAGGTAGGTATTTTTAAGTTTATTCCATATACAAATCCTGTTCCTTTCAACAGGGTGTACAGTTGGTCAAAGGAATCAAAAATGTCATTATTGTCCTTTACCAGATGCCCAAACTTATCTATCCAGCCAGAGGCAGAAGGATTCATAGGTCTCCATTTTACGGGATAAATTTAAAGTAAAAAATGGATTATATATTTATTCGGATTGTTTTTTAGGTAAAATGCCCTTTTGGACGTACAATACTTATGGCTAGTACTTAAAAAGAAATAATCCTGCTATGAGCAATACCAGTACAATGGCAATTAGGTAAATGGTATTCCTATTTTTATCTTTTAGGGCCCTTAATCTAATCTTTCCTTTTATCCTGTTAAGCTCAATTTCAGATACTTTTTTAAAGCTCAGTTTTGTGGTAGGGGGCAGGGTGTCTTTATAAATGTTCTGGCGAAGATGATCCTTAAATCGACTGCGATTGGAAGGTTGTAAGGAGCGATTCTGATTCACTCTATTGTTCATATCCTGAATACTTCCGCTCATCTTAAACTATTTGGGCTATTGTTAGTTTCACCTAAAAATAGCCCAAATAAGTTGATTTAAAAAATTATTGATCTGCAAACTACTCCCATTCCGTATGAAATATGCCCTCCATATCAGTCCTTTCATAGGTGTGCGATCCAAAATGGTCGCGTTGGGCTTGGATCAGGTTCAGAGGTAGCCTACCAGAGGTATATGCATCAAAATAGGTCAGTGAATTGGAAAGCCCTGGCAAAGGAATGCCATTCTTGGCACCATAGGCAACCAAGCTTCTTGCCGCTCCAACTGTGGCTTGTACTTTTGGTACAAATTCTGGGGACAATAGGAGGTTAGGAAGATTATTGTCGCTGCTGAAAGCGGTAGAAATATCCTCCAATAATACTGCTCGGATAATACATCCGGCCCTCCAAATTTTGGCAATTACTGAAAGATCCAATTCGTAGCCGTATTCTTTGGAGGCGTCTGCCAATTGGGCCAATCCTTGTGCATAGGTGGCAATAAAGGAAAAGTATAATGCCTCCTCGGCCAATTTGGCCAATTCCGCTTTTTCTATATGGGCTGGTTCAGGGCTATTGTATAATTTGTCGGCCTTGAGACGTTCTTCCTTTAGTGCTGAAATTTCCCTCATACTAACCGCGATATCGATACTTGGAATAGGGATGCCAAGGTCCATGGCATTTTGGGAGGTCCATTTTCCCGTACCCTTTTGTTTGGCCTTGTCTAAAATTTTGTCCACCAATCTACCATCAGCCTTATCATCTTCTTGCTTAAAAATCTCTGCGGATATCTCTACTAGAAAGGACTGGAGTCGGCCTTTGTTCCAACTGTCAAATAAGGTGTGTAATTCGTCATTACTATACTTACCAGCTTTCTTGAGCAGGTCATATATTTCAGATGTAAGTTGCATAAGGCCGTACTCAATGCCGTTGTGGACCATTTTTACGTAGTTTCCTGCAGACTTAGGTCCCAAATAGGCTACACAAGGTTCTCCCTTGAATTTAGCCGAAACAGCTTCAAATATGGGCTGTACTTCCTTGTATGCCTCTTTGTTTCCTCCTGGCATAATGCTTGGGCCACGTCTTGCTCCCTTTGCACCACCGGAAACGCCAGACCCAAAAAAGTGTATTCCTTTTTCCTTTAGGTAGGCTTCCCTGCGATCCGTATCGGTAAAGAACGAATTACCGCCGTCTATAATAAGATCATTTTTATCCAAATGGGGCAATAAACTTTCTATTACCGAATCCACGATTTTTCCAGCAGGAACCAAAAGCATGATTTTTCTGGGTTGTGATAAGGAATTTACAAATTGTTGGATATCGGAGGTGGCATTTACTTTTTTTGTATCCTTGCCTTCTTCGATCAGGGCGTTCACTTTTTCCTGGTCCAAATCGTACCCCATGGCCGAAAAATTGTTGTCGGCCACGTTTAAAATAAAATTACGTCCCATTACACCTAGGCCGATCAATCCAAAATCGTATGTGTTTTCCATGTTTTTGCTTTAAATTCCTAACAAAAGCAATAAGCTTTTGTTAAGTGTCTGAGTTTATAAATGAATAAGGTAAATTAGTTTTATCTTCGCACGGGAAAATAAAAAACCAAAAATAATCAATTTAAGGGTTTTTGAAGCTATTGTTTTAAAAACCCAACAAATTGAACAAAACTTCCAATAAATTTAATATGAACAAAACAGCAAATCAAATGCTTGTTATTTTCGGGGCCTCAGGAGATTTAACCGCGAGGAAATTGGTCCCGGCCTTATATAATTTGTACAAAGCAAATCAACTACCTGAAAATTTTGTGGTTTTGGGGGTTAGTAGAAGTAACCTGACAGATGGTGAATTTAGAAGAAAAGTAG
>CAXAVP010000055.1:0-19189 GCA_963972175.1 uncultured Arenibacter sp. | reverse complement strand
TATTTCTACTTGTTGCAACTATACTTATTGTTTCTTGCCAAGGTATTGATCAAAGCAAGATGTTCTCCCTAATACCAAGCAACAAAACTGGAATTACCTTTAAACCTATTTTACAGGAAACCGAGGAATTTAATATTTTAACCTATGGTTATATCTACAATGGAGGTGGGGTAAGTGCCGGTGATATCAACAATGATGGTCTTACAGATCTATATTTCACGGCCAGCATGGTAGGAAGCAGGCTGTATATCAATAAAGGGAATTATAAGTTTGAAGAAATTGCCCAAAAAGCTGGGGTATTCGCCGAAGGTTTATGGAATACGGGAACCACCATGGCGGACGTTAATGGGGATGGTTTTTTGGATATCTATGTATGTAGATCGGCTGCCAAGGACGCCTATAAAAGAAAGAACTTATTATTTATAAATAACGGCGATTTAACTTTTACAGAAAAAGCCGCTGAATACGGCATTGATGACAGCGGCTATTCTACCCAGGGGTCTTTTTTCGATTATGACAAGGATGGGGATTTGGATCTTTATGTAGTTAACCATTCCTCACAGGAATATTCAAGTTTTAGACAAATATCCAATAGTCTTAAGCAACAAAGAAACCCTGCCTATGAAGACCGACTTTATAGAAACGATGATGGAAAGTTCGTAGATGTGAGTGATTCTGCCGGGCTTGTTTCAAATGTGTTGGGTTTTGGATTGGGTATTGCCGTATCGGATATGAACAATGACAACTGGCCAGATATTTATATTTCGAATGATTTTAAGGAACAGGACTATTTGTATATAAATAATCAAGATGGCACGTTTACCGAAAGTCTCGAACAATATATTGGACATACCTCACATTTTTCCATGGGCTCGGATGTTGCTGATATCAACAATGACGGTTTTCCGGAAATTATAACTTTGGATATGCTTCCTGAAAATAATTACCGTTTAAAAATGGTCTCCGGCCCAGATAATTATGATAAAAACAGTTTCTTGGAGAAATCCGGATTCTATTATCAGACCATGAGGAATATGATGCATTTGAACAATCAGGGGAAATCCTTTTCCGAAATTGGTCAATTTTCGGGTGTTTCCAATACTGACTGGAGTTGGGCCTCACTTTTTACAGATTTAGACAATGATGGATTGAAAGATTTATATATTACCAATGGAGTAAAACGGGACTACACTAATATGGATTTTTTAAATTTTGCGGTCCAGGATAGAATTAACCAAAATAAAACTGGTGTAGAGACGGCTATAACCGATTTGTTGGAGAATATGCCAGCTACCATAGAAGAGAATTATACTTATCATAATAACGGCGATCTTACCTTTTCTAAGGTAAATAAAGACTGGGGCCTAAATCAAAAATCACTTTCCAATGGTGCCGTATATGCCGACTTGGACAATGACGGCGATCTAGATCTTGTGGTAAATAATATAGATGAACATCCCTTTGTTTACAGAAACAATAGTGAACTACACAATAGCAATACACATTTAAAGATCAATTTTAAGGGAGAAGGCCTTAACACCTACGGCATAGGGGCGAAAGTAATTTTAACCGTAGGGGATAAATTATTAATGCAAGAACTGATGCCTACAAGGGGCTTCCAATCTTCAGTAGATTTTAATCTGATTTTTGGTCTCGGGAATGCGGTGTACGTAGATCAACTAAAAATTATTTGGCCCAATGGCAAAGTACAGGTTTTAAATGATGTAAAGGCCAATCAAACCATTACCCTAAATCAAAAGGAAGCCGTTTTGTTGGAAAATAATTCCGAAGCGTTAGATGGAACAACCTTTTTTACAGACATATCAATAGATAGCCTTATCCCCTACCGTCATAATGAGAATACTTATAACGATTTTAAACGGGAACAGTTACTCCCCCATAAATTATCTACCCAAGGCCCAACAATTACCAAAGCGGACATTAATAATGACGGCCTTGAAGATATCTATATAGGTGGTGCCAAAGGAAGTGGGGGGCGAATGTTAAAGCAAACGTCTTCCGGCAAATTTGAGCCTGTAAATGAAAAATTATTTAATGCTGACAAGAATTCAGAAGACATTGGCTGCCTTTTCTTTGACGCTGACAACGACAATGATATGGATTTATATGTGGTAAGCGGAGGAAATGAGTTTGAAGAAGATTCAAGTGAACTACAAGACAGGCTTTATATAAATGACGGAAGAGGTAATTTTACCATTAAAGTAGATGCCCTACCAGAAATGTTAAGCAGCGGTTCATGTGTCAAGGCCAGTGATATTGATGGCGATGGCGATCTTGACCTTTTTGTTGGTGGTAGATTGGTTCCAGGGAAATATCCTACTTCTCCTAGAAGTTATATTTTGGAAAATAACGGAAAAGGTAATTTTAAGGATATTACGGCCGCCATAAATCCGAAATTGGAATATCCCGGAATGGTGACCGATGCTATATGGACCAATATTGATGGTGATGAGCATACCGATCTTATTCTCGTAGGGGAATGGACAAAAGTCCGAATCTTTAAAAATGGAAACGGTAAATTAAAAGAACTTGACACCAATACCGGTCTAGAAAATTCGAAAGGATGGTGGAACAGCATTGAACAAAGTGATTTTGATAAGGATGGGGACCTGGATTATATAATTGGAAATTTTGGTAGAAATTCCCAGTTAAAAACTTCCAACTCTGCGCCTGTACGGCTCTATACCAAGGATTTTGATGACAATGGCTCCTTAGACCCCATAATGTGCTATTACAATAAGGGAGAAGAATTCCCAGTATTGTCAAAAGATGATATAGTGGGGCAATTAAGTGGACTCAAAGGAAAATATATAAATTATTCCGATTATGCCTCAGCGAAAATAACGGATGTATTTAGCTCTGAGGAACTAAAAGGGGCCAGGGTCTTGGAAGCCAAAAATTTTGATACCAGTTATATGGAAAATTTGGGTAATGGTAAATTTAAACTCCTTCCCTTGCCCACGGAAACACAATTTTCGCCCATTTATGGAATCTGGCCCGAAGATATAAACGGGGATGGCCATGAAGACATTATCCTAGGAGGTAATTTCTTTGGGACTAGGGTTAAATTTGGCAGATACGATGCCAATAAAGGTTTGGTTCTATTGGGAGATGGAAAAGGAAATTTTAAGCCTTCAACGGTAATGGAAAGTGGCATAAATATCGACGGAGAAATACGGGATATTACCAAAATTACCTTAGCCGATAAATCAGAAGTAATGTTGTTCGTAAGAAACGATGATAGAATTGCTATTTATAAAATACAATAAACTAAACAATAGAATGGAAAAATTTAGGAGTATCAGCTTAGTAATTATACTGGGATTTTGTCTGGGAACCATGGCCCAAACACCATCTGTGACCATAAAAGAAGAAGTAATGTCATTAAAGACATATGACTTCCATAAACCTAACCCCGTCCCTATCCTTACCGATAACGCCAAGATTTTTCCGTATTTTAAATTTGAAGGATATGAACATGTTGCAAAGAAAAAAAAATGGAAGGTAGTTACCTTGGAAAATGATTATATTAAAGTATTTGTACTTCCGGAGATAGGTGGAAAAGTATGGGGTGCCATAGAAAAAGGTACAGGGGAAGAATTTCTCTATAAAAACGAAGTGGTGAAGTTTAGAAATATAGCCATGCGTGGTCCATGGACTTCAGGGGGGATAGAATTCAATTTTGGACTTATAGGTCACCACCCCTCTACTGCGACCCCTGTAGATTATACGGTAAAAACCAATGCGGATGGCAGTGTTAGCTGTGTAGTGGGGAATATGGATCTGCCCTCACGTACTGTATGGAGGGTAGAAATAAAACTGGAAGAAGATAAGGCATATTTTGAGACCAATGCTTCTTGGTACAATGCTTCTCCCCTTAATCAATCGTATTACAATTGGATGACTGCCGCCGCCGTAGTTTCGGATGACCTAGAGTTCATATATCCCGGGAATCAATTCTTGGAACATGGAGGTGATGCCAAACCATGGCCTATAGATTCAGAAGGACGGGATTTATCCCTATATAGGAACAATAATTTTGGTGGGGATGTCTCTGAACATGTTGTGGGTGATTATAAAGATTTTTTTGGTGGTTATTATCACAACAAAGAGTTTGGTTTTGGACATTGGGCACCTTACGAAGAGATGCCGGGACAAAAACTTTGGCTGTGGTCCAGCGCTAGATCTGGAGCTATTTGGGAAGACCTACTTACAGACCATGATGGGCAGTATATGGAATTCCAGGCAGGTAGACTTTTTAATCAATATTTCCCAGGCACTACCAACCCCATTTCCCAAGCCAACTTTGAACCCTATGTTATGGATAGATGGCGAGAAATTTGGTTTCCTTTCAAAGAAATAGGCGGAATGGTTGATGCAAACGAATATGGGGTTCTTAATGTCAAAGAATCAGATAATGGTTTGTACCTAGGGATCAATGCTTTACAAAACCTTAAGGATACTTTACAAGTAGAGATCAACGGGAAAGAAATCTATTCAGAGGTAATCGATTTAGACCCCATGGAAATATTTTCAAAGCTACTTCCAAAACAACACACCGGCGAAATTCTGGTAAAAGTTGGCAATAGCAAGCTTCAATATACCAGCAACAATGAAGGATCACTTCTAAAAAGACCCTTTAAGGACGACGACAACACTGTTGTTTCGGAGAATGCCAAATTATATCATGAAGGTTGGGAGGCTTTAAAATTCAGGGATTATGAACTGGCATTGGAAAAATTAAAGCAACTCTTAGACAGGGAACCTGCCCATCAGGGCGCTTTACTGAAATTAGCTGAATTGGAGTACCGAAAGACCAACTATAACAACGCTTTAAAGTATGTTAACCGTGTTTTAAAACTGGACACCTATGACCCTGGGGCAAATTATTTGGCGGGAATTATTTACAGGTCCCAAAAAGACTATATCAATGCCCTGGAATCATTTGGGTGGGCAGCCAGAAGTATACAATTTAGATCAGTTTCCTTTGCGCAAATGGCCGAAGTATATCTTTTGCAGAATAATTTTAAGAAAGCAGAATTATACACTCAAAAGGCATTAAGCTATAACCAGTATAATTTAAATGCCAAACAATTGGAACTACTACTGACAAGAAAGATGGGCAACAAATCTAAATTTAATAGGGTCTACAGCGATCTTCTTACAACAGACCCCCTTAATCATTTTGCCTTAATTGAGTCGCATTTAATTAATAATGATCTCCCTCTATCGGTTCCTACTACCATTAAAAATGAATTTCCTAACGAAACCATTTTGGAACTGGCCATATATTACCAAGGTCTTGGACTTGCCAAAGAGGCGTTGGAAGTACTGGAATTGGCTACAAATGATGTAAAAGCAGATTTATGGAAATCCTATTTACTTAGAGAGTCCAATTCCACCCTAAGTCAGCAACTCCTAACACAAGTACTAAAATCCCCTATCGACTTTGTTTACCCCTATAGAGTAGAAACTATATCTGTTTTGGAATGGGCGCATTCCAAGGATCAAGATTGGAAGCTTAAATATTATTTGGCTCAAAACTATATTGCCGTTGGACAAAAAGATAAGGGCCTACAACTACTAAAAGATTGTGCCATGGAACCCGATTCCCCTATTTTCTATAGGTTTAGAGCGAAGATGCTAAATGATAATTTTCCAGAAAAAGAAAATGATTATTTAAAGGCGCTACAATATGAGGACGATGATTGGAAAATATGGGAAGAAACAATACAGTTTTATTTGGACCAAGACCAAAAGGAAAAGGCCTATAAAATGGGTGGCAAGGCATATAGGACATTTTCCCCTAATGCCAACATTGGATTAATTTTTGCCAAGTCGGCACTGCTTGTAGATGAATATAAAAAGACCATAGAGGTTTTGGACAATATTAACATTCTACCTTTTGAGCATGCTTCAGAAAGTAAACACATCTATACGCAGGCACATATTCTATTGGCATTGCAAAATATTGAGGATAAAAGATACACCAAAGCCATAGACCTTTTGGAGCGCTCCAAGGAATGGCCAGAAAACCTAGGAGTGGGCAAACCGCATACTGTAGATGAAAGGATGCAGGACTATCTGCTTGCCCATTGTTACGAATTACTTAATGATCCAAATAAAAAGAAAGAATTGCTAGGCAGTATTGTTACAAGGGCCCAAAAAGGGAATACTTATGGTCCCAATGATCTTTTTAGGCTATTGTCCCTAAAAAAATTGGGGAAGAAAACAGATTTAGCACAACTTCAGAACAAAATGTCAATTGCTGCAGCACAGGGGAACGAGGAGGCTAAATGGGTACTTTCTTTGTTTAAAAACGACCCTAACATCCCATTAAAAAGCAAGATGGGTTTAAAGCGTTCCATGTGGAAAATTTTGGAAGCAAGCAGTAAATTATAGTTTAGGAAGATGGTATAACTCTAAGAAATACTATCTTCTGCACATACTTAAAATTTGGTATAAAACAACAAAAGCTCACTGTTTAGTGAGCTTTTTAATAATTTCAAAATGAAGCCTACATAGCCCCCCACTCTTTTAATGAGTCTTTATTCATCTTTATATAATCATCATTACCTGCGGCTTCTGCAGCTGCCAAAGATTTTTTAGCGGTTGCAATAGCCTCCTTTTTATCACCTGCCTTGGCATAAATCAATGATTGCTGTCTTAACTGCCAAAATGCAGGCTTATCGGTCATGCTCATTGCCTTGTCCATCCATTCCTTGGCCTTGTTAATATCCTTTCCTGAATTCATATAATAAACAGCCGCAGCGTAATAGTCGTTCGCCGTGGGACCGTTCATTACTCTTTCAATACCGGTCATAACCGTTTTATCTGTTGGGACATTGAACTTTACTCCTACATAGGATTTTTCCCAAAGCATACCTAGGGTGGCTGAATCGGCAGAAAGATCGTCTATGGTTATCGTAAAGGTTTCAACTGGCATATCCATGGAATACACCTGAGCAGTAGTCTTGGCGGCTACCTTACTCTCATCCCAATCAGAAGGAGTTCCTCCTCCATTGGTATCCGTATAGAAAAATACCTCCCAAGAAGTGGTTCCCGGTTTTGTGAAAATAGCATAGGAGCCAGCTTTAAGCTCTTGGTTCCCAATCATTACATCATCACTAAAGGTTATTTTTGTTCTGGCATTGGCACCGGTACGCCATAATTTATCATAGGGAACCAAGTCCCCAAATATGGTTCTACCTCGCATAGATGGTCTAGAATATTCTACCGTTACATCGGTCAACCCAACCTTCTGTATCAAGGTGGAGGCCGGACTCGGTGCCGGTGTTGAGATCTGTGACTGTACTCCGAAGGATACAGCGATCATAGTTACAAAAAGAGCTAATTTTTTCATGTTGATAAGTGTTTTATTTATTTAAGCTAAAATACGGATTAATAGTGTAATTAGGAATACCAAAAAACAGATTTCACCCCATATATAAGGGTATTCCCTCCAGAATTGCCGTTTCACTCTATTTGGATTATGGCTAATTTTATTACCTTTAGTCGTAGCAGAGCCATGCAATAGATGCCAAAATAAAATAAGTCCTATTTAAAAGCTGTTGTATTGTTTAAAAAATGAACAATAATCCTGGATTCATACGATATTGTGGAACTATTCAAAGAAACTCTATTGTCAGTTAACTAAGCGCGATAACGCAACGCATGCAGAATTTTACAAAATACCTGAAAGACAAGGCCAATATTGGGGAACCGGAATTTCAAGCCTTAATAAAAAAGGTTAAAGTGAAACATATTCCCAAGGGAAATGTCTTACTGCGTCCTGGCGAAGTTTGTCAGCATTCATTTTTTGTGGAGAACGGTCTTTTACGTGCCTATACGGTAGACAGTCTGGGAAAAGAGCATATTATTCAATTTGGGTCCGAAAATTGGATTGTGGTAGATCGCAGTAGTACATTTTTTAATGAGCCTTCAGATTTGTTCATAGATGCCATAGAAGATACCAATGTGGTCTTAATTGCCCCCCATTTCATTGCCGAAGCCAGTGAAATAAGTACTTCCTTTAGAAAGTACAATGAAATTACACTCCATAACCATATACGACATCAGCAAAAAAGAATAAACTTACTGTTAAGTGCCAGTGCCGAAACTAGGTATATTAACTTTATAAAACTGTACCCTGACCTGACACTAAGAGTTCCACAATGGATGATTGCTTCTTATTTAGGAATTACCCCAGAAAGTTTGAGTCGCGTTAGAAAAGAGCTGGCAAAAAAGAACTTTAAGCAAAACTAGGGTTGTTCTTAACATACATCAATGCACATATATGGGCAAACCCCTAATATTGTATAACGATAAAGAACAATAATCATGAAAACAAAAAACATAGAAATAGTAGTAGCGCCTAAGGAGCCTCATTTTGTTGGTGACGGATTTAGGGTACATAATTTTATTCCTAGTGCGTATCGCCTGGATATGAAGCGCATGGATCCTTTTATACTTTTGGATTACAATTCTCCTTTTTATTTTCCTCCAACCGATACTCCAAGGGGAGTAAGTGTTCATCCTCATAGGGGTTTTGAAACGGTCACTATTGCCTATCAGGGCAAGGTAGCACATCATGACAGTACCGGGAATAGTGGAATTATTGGTGAGGGCGATGTACAGTGGATGACAGCAGCTTCTGGGATACTCCATAAGGAATATCACGAAGAAACATTTAGCAAGGAAGGCGGCTATTTTCAAATGGCCCAATTATGGGTAAACCTTCCTGCAAAATACAAGATGTCATCCCCAAAATACCAAGAAATTACCAAATCCCGGATTAACAAGTTCCAATTGGCCAACCACAAAGGTGAAATAGAGATTATTGCCGGTAATTATAAAGATGTGGAAGGGGCAGCCAGTACCTTTTCCGATGTAAACATGTTCAATGTAAGATTGGAAGAAGGGGGAGCAGCAGATTTTAATTTCCCGGCCACACACAATACAGCCCTATTGGTGATTAAAGGTGAGATTAAAGTAAACGGGGATAGAACTGTAGGCGCTGATCATTTTGTACTCTTTGAAAATGAAGGGGAACAGTTTCATATAAAGGCCAAAGATAAATCCATTGTGCTGCTATTAAGTGGAGCTCCTTTGAACGAACCTATTGTGGCCCAGGGTCCTTTTGTTATGAACAGCCGTGAAGAAATAGCTCAGGCCATATCAGATTATAACCTCGGGAAATTTGGATATTTGGAAGACTAATGTTTATCTTAGAAGTAGTATAGCGGTCTATTCAGCTGGACCGTTATACTTATTATTATGCAATACTACTTCTTTATAATAACTGAGAAGTATTAACACTACCACCGGTATACGGACAAGGATATGAAACAAACAGTACGCTCGCTAAATGGTTTTATTAATTGTGAGCTGTACCCATAACATCTAAATACTTGTGACATGGAGTATGAATTAATAGACAATACCGAAGCCAAACAATATGAATTTCACATAGAAGGGGTTTTGGCCAAAATAGAATATATAAAGACCAAGGATAAAATATACCTCACCCATACCGAAGTTCCAAAGCCATTGGAGGGCAAGGGGATCGCTTCTTCTTTGGTACATAGTGTATTGGAGGATATTGAGAAAAAAGACTTAACTTTAATCCCTATGTGCCCCTTTGTGGCGGCATATATAAAAAGACATCCAGATTGGAAAAAATTAGTTTTAAAAGGTATTAATATTTCGTAATTATGGAGGCTAAAGAAAATTTTAAGGAATATTCAAATGGAGATATAACTATTGTATGGAAGCCTCATAAATGTATACATTCCGGTATCTGTGTAAAAACCTTGCCAAAGGTGTACAACCCTAAGGCAAAACCTTGGATCACACCAAATCATGCAGCTACGGACGATCTAAAATCTCAAATATTAAAATGCCCTTCAGCGGCATTATCATTTTATGCGAATGATAAAAATTGAACAAGGAACAATGAGGAAAAAGAGTTGTTTGCTTTTACTAGTACTTTTAATGGGCCTTGGCTGTACGGAAGAAAAAAAAGTTAGTCATCTAGATCCCGTTAATTGGAATAAAAGATATGCCAAGCTCCCTACTAGCGATACCTTGATAAAAGGCAGCTCTTATCTCTCTATATATTCATCTATTTATGATGGAACGGAAAAAACACTGCATCATTTAACGGCTACGGCCAGTATGAGAAATGTAAGCGTAACCGATTCAATATATATAATTAAGGCCGAGTATTACAATACCCAGGGCGATCTTATCAGAACCTATTTTGATAAGCCCATATATCTAAAACCTTTGGAAACCATTGAGATTGTTATAGATCAAGATGATAAGTACGGCGGTACGGGCGCCAATTTTGTATTTGATTGGGCCGTGACATCCAATGAACACGAACCTATATTTGAGGCTGTAATGATCTCCACTACCGGACAACAGGGAATTTCTTTTACTACCCAGGGAATAAAATTATAGTCTGCCTTTTATTTACCAATCAATTTCCTCCGACTTGTGCAGAAAAATATGCTATATTTAATTGCATCTATTTTAAGTCTGCCCTAAATTATTGGGTTAGACATGTACGGTTAAAATTTACTATAAGACTTGTTATATTTTACAAGAACTGACCCTAATAACTAAAGAACATGAACATAATTCAGAACATTCCGGAGCATATTTTTGAAAGTATTGGGATTGTGGCAGGGCTCAGTGCTTGTCTGGTCATCGCCATTCAAGTTATAAAGGAATTTCGTTATAAACACCCAAGTAGTCTTTCCAACGGCTTTATTTTCGGTTGGGTATTTATTTACCTTTTTTGGTGTTTCTACGGTTTGCGATTTAATGCACTGGCCCTCTGGCTAACCAATGCCATTGCGGTAGTATTACAGTCCATTTTGTGTTTTATAGTAATCAAGAAACGGAAGCGCTACTCCTCCCTTAACGAATAAAAGAACTTTTAAAAAATTCATTAGACACTAATACGGTTTTATGCCCCATGTCATATGGGGCAAGTTTAATGTTCAACTTTACAGCAAACCACGCTGTTGACAAGGCTAATATACTTATACCAATTCTTATTTTGGCTTATGGGTAAATAAATATTATAATGAGTAACCCTTTTAACCAATAGGGATCCCAACAACATTGCAAGCTATACTATGGACAACAAAATGTATCGCTGAAATACATATTCCCCATTGTTTAGCTGATGTATAATATTGTTACTCTTCAATTCTTATTAGCTAAATTATTATCATTGCCATATGAAAATAGCTATCAAACAAATCCAGGCAAAGGCCACTTATTCCTTAAGGCATACCGTAATGTGGCCAGATAGGCCCAAAAACTATGTCATACTTCCCAATGATGGTGAGGGTATCCATTTTGGCCTTTTTGAGACCAAACCCTAACTTCTATAGTATCTTTGTTCATTGAAAATAATGCCGCACAGTTTCGAAAATTGGCCACAGCTAAAGAGGAACAGGGCAAGGGATATGCCAGTATGCTGCTCACTCATGTTATGGAGTATGCCCAACGAAAAAAGGTGAACAGAATATGGTGTAATGCAAGAACGGATAAAACAACGTTTTATCTTAAATTTGGATTAAATATTACCAATACATCTTTTACAAAAGGTGAAATAGACTATGTAGTGATGGAAAAAATAGTAATATGCTAAAAATATACTTAAAGAGATTCTACATTTATCATTTGGTTACCTTTTTAAGTACCTTTCTTGCCAGTTGCCGTTTGCAGCACCGCAATTAACTCTTAAAACAAGTATAAACTACACGTCATGCAAAAATTAATTTTCCCTGTTCTGGTATTTCTAAGTATTCAGTTACATGCCCAAACCTTTGATTTTAAAATAGATCATTCTTCCTTGATTGTTAACAATCTAAACGCAACTGCTAATTTTTATGCCAATATTTTACAATTAAAAGAAATTCCACATCCAGACAAAGCTCCAGGATTTAGATGGTTTGCCGTACAGGGCAATTCGCAGCTTCATTTAATTTATAAGGATACCGTGGTTATGAAAAAACATAAGTCTATGCACCTATGCTTATCTACCCCAGATTTAAAGGCTTTTATAGAGCATTTAGAGGACAACAATGTTGAATATGAAGATTGGCCCGGTAAAAAAGGAGCAGTTACCTTACGTTCCGACGGAGTACGGCAGATTTACTTAAAGGATCCTGAAGGGTATTGGATAGAAGTAAACAATGCTTCACATGATTAATTGCCCTGTTCAATATTTTGGCAGGATTTACTACATTTGGATACGGAAGCAAAAAAACTTAACAAGCATATGAACAATACCAATGAAGCTCGGAACACTATTGTAGACGGCCTACTAAAAAAAGAAGAGGTTAACTGGTCCCAGGTACTTTCCAATGTTATATCGGAATTTGACTGTAGCACCGGTACCATCCACTTTTTGGATAATAAAACCGGTTTGTTAAAGGTGCAGGCCCATCAAGGTATACCGCCCTTTTTAATTCCCAAGCTTTCCGAAATCCCTATAGGAAAGGGAATGGCAGGTATTGCAGCAGAGCGTATGGAAGCCGTGGAAATGTGTAATCTCCAAACGGACGATTCCGGTGTGGCCAGGCCGGCCGCCAAGGAAACCAAAGTAGAAGGCTCTATTGCCGTGCCTATGATACTGGATGGAAAATTATATGGAACACTGGGGATTGCTAAACCTGTACCATATGATTTTACCGAAGATGAAGTAATGGACCTTTTGAGTATTGGGGAAAAAATTAGTAAATACTTAAACGCCTAACATATATGTAGCTTTATCCACTAGCTACTTGTATTTCGCTAAACCATCCAACTGAGTTTTGCCTTAAATTCAATACCTGCTTGGGACCAAAGCTATCCCAATTTAGCTAAATAAAAAGCAGGGAACCCATAAATGAATTCCCTGCTTTTATATATTCCGATAACAGCTTTATTTACTCGATAATCTAGATATTAAACTGGCTGCCCCAGGCAGCTGCTCCGACGCTTGCGTCGAAATCTAGAATAAGGTCCTTTGAATCCTCGCGGTCCTGCCTTTGTCGGCAGACAGGCCTGCCTTTGTCGGCAGACAAGCCTGCCCAGAGGTAATTTACTACACCCTGGTAATTTTGGCGCCAATAGCACGCAATCGTGTATCTATATTTTCGTAACCCCTATCTATTTGTTCTATATTGTGTATGGTAGAGGTGCCTTTGGCCGATAATGCCGCTATTAATAAGGATACACCAGCCCTAATATCTGGAGATACCATGGTAGTGGCCTTTAGGCTCGACTTAAAGTTATGACCTATTACAGTTGCCCTATGCGGATCACAAAGAATAATCTTAGCGCCCATATCTATTAATTTATCCACGAAGAATAAGCGGCTTTCAAACATCTTTTGATGTATTAAAACTTCACCTTTGGCCTGTGTGGCCATCACAAGAATAATACTCAATAAATCTGGCGTAAGTCCTGGCCATGGTGCATCTGCCACTGTAAGGATAGAGCCGTCTATATAATTTTGGATCTCGTAACCATCCTTGTGTTCAGGTATAAGGATATCGTCGCCCTTGCGTTCCAGTTGTATACCCAGTTTTCTGAAGACAGATGGTATCTGCCCTAAATCGTCCCAACTAACATCTTTTATGGTAAGGTTACTCCTGGTCATTGCAGCCAATCCTATCCAACTACCTATCTCTATCATATCTGGGAGCATTCTATGGTCTGTACCACCCAAGGTGTCTACCCCTTCTATTTCCAATAGGTTGGATCCAATGCCTGAAATTTTAGCCCCCATCCTGTTAAGCATCTTGCACAACTGTTGGAGATAGGGTTCACAGGCTGCATTGTATATGGTGGTCTTACCCTCCGCCAGGACAGCGGCCATTACTATATTGGCCGTTCCGGTAACCGAAGCCTCGTCCAATAGCATATAGGTTCCTTTCAACTTTGGGGCTTCAACGCCATAGAAGTGTTCCTCTTTATTATATCTGAACTTGGCCCCCAATTTAATAAAACCTTCAAAATGAGTATCCAATCGCCTACGCCCAATTTTATCACCGCCCGGTTTGGGAATATATCCTTTTCCGAAACGGGCCAACAACGGACCTACCAGCATAATGGATCCTCTAAGTCCCCTACCGTCTTGTTTAAATTGGGCAGATTGCAAGTAATCCAAATTAATATCATCGGCAATAAAGGTATAGGACCCCTTGCCCTTTTTCTGGATCTTTACGCCCAAATCCTCCAAGAGGGATATCAATTTGTTTACATCAACAATATCGGGGATGTTGGTTATGGATACTTTTTCCGAGGTGAGTAGTACGGCGCAGAGTATCTGTAGAGCTTCGTTCTTTGCTCCTTGCGGTGTAATTTCACCATGTAATTGATGACCGCCTTCTATTTTAAATGTTCCCATTAAAGCTTGAGAATATTAATATCGCTTTTTACCGCGATTTTGATTTCTTTGTGTTTTCTTTCCTGAATTGCTCCTTGGTGACTTAGCTACACGGTTTTTAAGGAATTGACCGCTTTCGGTAAGGTTTTCACCATCTTTGGCAAGGTCTATTTCACCATTGCTAAGCTCATGCAGGTGCTTAAAAATAACCTTATCGTCTACCGTATCCTTATTCCAATTTAGGTAGCACTTCTTCATATGGTTGGCAATGGCATACTCCAATCCGTCTCGCATATCGCCTTTTTCCCATTTTACGGCCACATCTATCATGCGTTTAATATTGTTTCCGTAAAATCTGTACTTAGGAAAGTTCTGTGGGTACTCCAAGGGTTCAGGGCGTTTTTGTAAGGTCTCCTTGGAAGTGATTGGAAACGGGGACTCTACATTCAGTTTAAAATCGGACATAATAAACAATTGGTCCCATAGTTTGTGTTGAAAGTCCGGAACATCCCTAAGGTGTGGTTGAATATTGCCCATTACGCTAATAATGGCCTGTGCCACACGGTTACGTTCGGCATCGTCCTCTATAGATATAGCGTGATCCACCATTTTTTGGAAGTGACGCCCATATTCTGGTATAATGAGCTTTGGACGCTCAGTATTGTATTCTAAGTTCTCTACTAAATTCAAATTGAAATATTTATTGCTTATGATTTATGATAAGGAAGTCTACTAAATAACGTCTGCAAAATAACAAAATTATGGCAGATATGCTATTTTATAGCGATATAACGCCTTTTACCTGCCCTACCTCCTTATATTTTGCTATAACTTCCTCAGGATTTTTCAAGCTTACCGTAATAGATAGACTAGTATATTTGGCATTCTTGGATTTCTTTGATTCTATAACCGCACCGGTATTGTCAAAAATATCCTGGATCTGCTTAATCTTTTCAGGATCTGTTGGTACTATAAATTTATAAAGGTATTTGGAAGGCCATTTAGTACTTTGTTCCAACTGCTCCCTTAATCTACTGTAAAATTCATCTGATTTTGCTTGATCCATGTCAAAGTTTTTGCAAATATATAAAGTATCATTGGCAATTTTTTAATCTTATGGGTATTTCATTACTTTGCAAGAACATTTTATGTAAGTGTAGGCATAACTTTAAATGACCCCATTTGAGTATCGAGAAAATTGTTATAACGGGTGGTCCCAGTACTGGAAAGACCTCTATTATAGAAAAAATAGAAAAGAAAGGTTATCATTGTTTTAATGAGATTTCTAGGCAAATAACCCTGGAAGCCAGAGAGCAAGGAATTCCTCAATTGTTTGTGTCTGATCCCCTCCTCTTTAGCGAGCGAATTATAGAAGGAAGAATAAGCCAGTTTAAGGCCGCCGAAACTCTTGATAAACCATTGGTGTTTTTTGACCGGGGAATACCTGATGTGGTGGCATATATGGACTGTTTTGGCCAAACCTATGGGGAGCATTTTGTGGAAAGCTGTACTTTGCACAGGTATGACCATGTGTTTCTGCTACCTCCGTGGCAGGAGATACACGTATCTGACAATGAACGCTACGAGAATTTTGAACAGGCCGTACGTATCCACAGCTATTTGGAACGTGCCTATAAGGAATATGGCTATAACATTATTGACGTTCCTAAGGAAACCGTGGAAGGAAGGGTTTCCTTTATACTTAATAAAATAAAGAATCTATAGTGCCGCAGCAGCCTCAGGAGATATTACAACAATATTGGGGCTTCCCCAATTTTAGAAACTCGCAGCAAGCAATTATCGAGGCCGTACTGGCCAATCAGGATGTAATGGCATTGTTGCCAACAGGCGGGGGAAAATCTATCTGCTACCAAGTCCCTGCCCTGGCCAAGGACGGGATATGTATTGTGGTATCGCCTTTGATCGCCTTAATACAAAATCAGGTCGACACCTTAAAAAATCTTGGAATAAAGGCCATTGCACTCACTGGTGGTATCTCCTTTGGGGAAGTAAACGATCTTTTGGATAACTGCCTTTATGGCAATTATAAATTTCTATATCTGTCCCCGGAAAGATTGCAACAAGAACTGGTCAAGGAACGTATAAAACAAATGAATGTTAACCTGCTCGCCATAGATGAGGCACATTGTATTTCCCATTGGGGCAATGACTTTAGGCCAGCCTATTTGGAATGTGATATTCTTAGGGAACTGGCCCCCAGCGCACCCATGATAGCCCTTACGGCCACGGCTACGGAAACAGTGGTGAAGGATATTTGTCAAAACCTCAAGTTGCAAGATCCACTATTGGTTAAGGACTCCTTTTCCAGAAACAATA
Organism: uncultured Arenibacter sp.; assembly: GCA_963972175.1. Lineage (GTDB taxonomy): Bacteria > Bacteroidota > Bacteroidia > Flavobacteriales > Flavobacteriaceae > Arenibacter. The sequence goes on along the minus strand of CAXAVP010000055.1, from coordinate 2,436 downwards.
TTACCTATAGCCTATGCTGGGAAGAAGATAAAAAATACCGACTAAAAGAATTGTGTGGCCAAGTCCGAAACAGCGTTATAGTATATGTGCGAAGTAGAAGGATGACCACAGAACTTGCCTCCTACCTAGGTGCACAGGGGCATTCGGCAACTTTTTTTCACGGTGGACTTTCCAAAAAGGACAAGGATAAGCGATTAACACAATGGTTGCAGAACAAGGTAAAGGTGATGGTGGCCACTAATGCCTTTGGAATGGGAATAGACAAACCAGATGTGGGGCTGGTAGTGCATTACCAAATTCCGGATAGTGTGGAAAACTATTTCCAGGAAGCGGGAAGAGCGGGAAGGGATGGGAATCCCGCCAATGCCATCTTAATTACCAATGAAACAGATAAGGCCCAGGTACGCAAGCAATTTTTAAGTGTGTTGCCCGACGTGACTTTTATTAAGTTGCTCTATAGGAAACTGAATAATTATTTTCAAATTCCTTTTGGTGAAGGCAGTGGAGAAACCTTTGCCTTGCCGTTTTATTCTTTTTGCAGCATCTATAAATTAAATACGGCATTGGCCTATAATGGCTTGCGCCTATTGGACCAGAATTCCGTCCTATCCTTAACGGAGGCATTTTCACAGCGGACCAGTATTAGGATGATTACTTCCAAAGGGGAAATATTCAACTATTTGGAAAAGAACCAGAAATCGGCCCCCGTTGTCCAAGTAATACTGCGAACTTATGGAGGGGTGTTTGATTATGAAACAAAAATTAATCCCCATTTAATCTCCACCAAGGTAAAGTATACCGAAAAAGAGGTGCTTGCCATACTCCAACAATTGGAAAAGGATGAGATAATAGAATACAAGGCGCAGAGCAGCGATCTGGAAATAACTTTTTTGGTTCCCAGGGAAGATGAGCGCACCATAAACATATTCGCAAAAAAAATTAAACATATACAACAGGTTCGGACAGATCATGTAAACGCCATGCTGGCCTATATAGATAACAATAAGCGCTGTAGGAGCCAACAGCTACTGGCCTATTTTGGGGAGTCTAGCAAGGAGAATTGTGGCAAGTGTGATGTTTGCCTAAGGAAAACCCCTATAGATAAGGATATTATATATATAATAGAACAGGATATCCTAAAACTACTAAGGATAAAAAATGAAAGTTCCAGGAAGTTGATACAATTATTGACCTATAAGGAAAGTTCCGTTATCCTGGCTATACAAAGGTTATTGGAAGATGAAAAAATTAGAATTAACAGTATAAACCAGTATGAAATAATAGAATGATGAGTAAACCACGAATAGTATTTATGGGCACCCCGGATTTTGCGGTGGCCATTTTGGACAAACTGGTAAAAGAGAACTATACGATTGCTGGGGTTATAACGGCTCCAGACAAGCCTGCGGGACGGGGAAGGAAGTTACAAGAGTCTGCCGTGAAGATATATGCCAAGAACAATGGGCTAAAATTGTTGCAGCCCACTAATTTAAAAGACTCGGATTTTCTGGAAAATTTAAAATCTTTGGATGCCCAACTGCAAATAGTGGTGGCCTTCAGAATGTTGCCAAAAGCAGTGTGGGATATGCCAAGTATGGGCACTTTTAACCTTCATGCTTCCTTATTGCCCCAATACCGTGGTGCAGCCCCCATTAACTGGGCCATTATGAACGGGGAACAGGAAACCGGGGTAACCACATTCTTCATTGATGATAAAATTGATACCGGAGAAATTCTATTACAACGTAGAACGGGCATTTCCGAAAATGATACGGCCGGTTCCCTACATGACAAATTAATGCATTTGGGTGCAGATTTGGTATTGGAAACGGTAGATAAGATAGCCAACAAGGATATTGAACCGTACAAGCAACCGGAAGACCAGCCCTTAAAGGAAGCTTTTAAATTGCACAAAGAGACCTGTGAAATAAATTGGACCCAAGGTATTGATGCCATTCATAACCATATTAGGGGACTAAGCCCCTACCCTACAGCTTGGACCACATTGATTAATGGGGAGGACCATTTATTCCTAAAGATATATGCTGCAGAAAAGGAAAAGGAGGAGCACCAGTTAAAATTGGGAACCATATTGGCGACCAAAAAAGAATTAAAGGTAGCCGTAAAAGGAGGCTATTTAAATTTACTGGAAATTCAATTGCCCGGGAAAAGAAAAATGTACACCAAAGAAGTAATAAACGGATTAAAATTAGCAGAAAACGCCTATGTCCGCTAAACCCCTATGTACATTGACCGTACGGTGAAACGTAAAAATCCTCCTACTTTATCAACAAACGTTTCAAGTTATTAACAAAAATACGGATTTCCCCTTATTTTACTTGCGTTACTGGCAAATCCGTATAAATTTGTTGAAGTATTAAAATTATAATTAATAACACTTAATTTATCGAAATTATGAACAAAACAGAATTAATC
>CAXAVP010000054.1:0-19307 GCA_963972175.1 uncultured Arenibacter sp. | reverse complement strand
GCGGAATGAGATTGTAAAGGAAATAGAGGAAGATTTTATAAAGGCTTATAGGGGCTTGGTACAGTTACCAATAGAAAGTAGACTGGGTGTCTACATTGCTTATAAATATTACCTAAAGCTGTTAAAGAAACTTAAGAAGTGCAAACCGGAAAGTATTCTTCAAGAAAGAATACGTATTTCCAATCCCATGAAAATTTTTATTCTGGCAAAAGGATATCTGAGGTTCAAGCTCAACGCTTTTTAGACATTAACGTCAGAAATGGGCCTCCCATATAGATGTTAGTCGTTTTGGATACCACTCTTATAGGCCTCTAAAGCCCTTTCCCTAGCCATTTTGTGGTCTACCATTGGGTCCGGATATTCAAGTGAATCAAACTCTGTGATCCATTTTCTTACATATTGGAAGTCTTTGTCAAATTTTTTAAGCTGTGAATGCGGATTAAAGATTCTGAAATAAGGGGCTGCATCGCAGCCGGTTCCTGCTGCCCACTGCCAATTGCCATTATTGGAAGATAGTTCGTAGTCCAGTAATTTTTCGGCAAAATAGGTTTCGCCCCAGCGCCAATCTATCAGTAAATGTTTACACAAAAATCCTGCAGTGACCATCCGTACACGATTGTGCATATAACCTGTTTTGTTAAGTTGCCGCATGCCGGCATCTACCATGGGGTAGCCCGTTTTTCCTTGGCACCATAGCTTAAACTCATCCTTGTTGTTCCGCCACTGAATGCCATTGTATTTGGATCGGAAATTTTCTGTCACTACCTGGGGAAAATGATATAGTATTTGCATAAAAAACTCCCTCCATATCAATTCACTTAAAAATACCGCATCCTCTTCTTTGATCTCTTGGATCAGTTGTCTAATTCCAAGGGTCCCAAATCGCAAATGTGGCCCTAAATAACTTCCCATGTCCGCAGAAGGAAAATCCCTTTTGGCTCCATATTGTGATAGTTGGGAAAGATTATAATCCTTTACCGCTATGCTAGATTCCTTAAAGCCAATATCTTTCAGGGAAAGGGAGGGGAATGTGAGTTTTATAAGATTTTCTAAATTGGGACTGCTAATAGTTAGGGGGGACAAAGACTTATAATTGTCCAGCCATTTATTTTTATAGGGGGTGAATACCGTGTAAGGCTCCTTATTCCCTTTTAGGATATCGTTTTGCTCAAAGATCACCTGGTCCTTGTAGCAATGGAACGCTATATTGTCCTCCTTCAACAACTCCTGTATTTTACGGTCTCTGTCAATAGCGTAGGGCTCGTAATCCTTATTGGTATAAACCGATTTAATTGTGTAATGTTCCGTCAACTTGGGCCAAATGGTAAGGGGGTCGCCTGCTAGGCACAAAATATCCGAGCCGTTATCCTTAAGTCTCTTTTTAAGTTGTGCCAGGTTCTTGTGAATAAAACTTACCCTGGCATCGTTTTTAGGGAGTTCGTTCAGGATACAGCTGTCAAATATAAATATAGGAAGTACGGTTTGGTTGCTGCGCAATGCTTCTGTAAAAGCTGTGTTGTCTTCTATTCGCAAATCCCTTCTGAACCAAAAAATTGAAATATCCCCTGAGTACCTGGGGATTTGGCTAATATCTGTTTTTAATTCCATTTCTATAGGTTTTATGATTTGCAAATAGGGGGGCGCTACTTATTGTATTTCCAGCCCAACCACATACCCTTCGTTTCCCCGTACATTAAAGACGGTATTGTCTTCAAAAATGAGGTATTGCCCTTTAATGCCTTTTAATAGGCCCTTGTAATGTGGTGTTTTGTCCAAGTTTAGGCTTTTTACCTTTTCTGGGTATTGCATTACCGGAAATATCATGTGGGTTTCCTCATTGTTTTCAATGTAATAGTCCAAAGCCTCTTCCGGGATATAGTTTTTTAATTTGTTTCTGTAGGCAATTAAATCCTCATCGTCCACATCATTGGTCAGCATTTTGCGCCAATTGGTCTTATCGGCAATATGGTCTTTTAGGGCTACTTCGGTAATACCGGCCAAATAACGATTGGGCACTTCAACAATTTCAATAGCTTCATGGGCACCCTGGTCTATCCATCTTGTGGGGACCTGCGATTTTCTGGTTACGCCTACCTTTATATTGCTCGAATTGGCAAGGTATACGATGTGGGGCTGTAGTTGGACTTTTTTTTCGTACTCAAGGTCGCGGTCCTCCTGATCCAAATGTGCTTTGCTCAGCTCTGGTCGCATGATCCAATCTCCCGCCGTTGGAATCTCGTAAAAACAACTTCGGCAAAATCCTTGCCTAAAAATAGGGCGTTCTTCACCACAATTTAGACATTGGAACTTAATAAAAGTGATGGATAGCTCTTTGTTGAGGACCTGGTTAAGGTTTAAAAAGTCCCCGTCAAAGAGGAGGTAGTATTGTATGGGGTCGCCAATTTCAGTTTGCATTTTTCGTAAAACACCTTGGTACTGCATAAATTTTATTTCTTGTGGTAAATTCTATTTGAATATGAATTCAATTAAAGCTATTTTTAGCTAATTTAACTAAACCCAAACCAATTATTATATTGGGATAAAGATACCTAAAAATGCCAATACCATTATTTAATTCCATAGCTTCTTGGTTGCTTAAAAAGCGTTATCATCAGATAGAGCTTTTTTTAAAATATCCGGAGGAGGTACAGGATGAGGTATTACACCAATTATTGTCCATAGCGGAAGATACCGAAATAGGAAGGAAGTATGATTTTGAATCTATAAACAGTTATGAAACCTTTGTAGAAAGGGTGCCCATAGTATGCTATGAAGAAATAGAGCCTATGATAGAGCGCTCTAGAAGAGGGGAGCAGAATATTTATTGGCCCACCACTATTAAATGGTTTGCCAAAAGCAGTGGTACCACAAATGCCAAGAGCAAGTTTATTCCTGTAAGTTCAGAGGCCTTGGAAGATTGTCACTATAAATCCAGTAAGGATTTATTGTGCTTATATCTCAATAATAATGAAAACTCCCAATTGTTTACCGGCAAGAGTTTGCGGTTGGGTGGGAGTAAGGAACTGTATCAGGATAACGGTACTTTTTTTGGGGATCTTTCGGCTATTTTGATAGACAATATGCCTTTTTGGGCCGAGTTGAGTAGTACGCCCAGTAATAAGGTGTCTTTGATGAGCGAATGGGAGTCCAAGTTGCAGGCCATTATTAAGGAGAGTGTACAGGAAAACGTAACAAGCCTTGCCGGGGTTCCTTCCTGGATGCTGGTATTGCTGAACAAGGTCCTGGAAGAAACAGGAAAGGAACACCTATTTCAGATTTGGGAGAATTTGGAAGTATATTTTCATGGAGGGGTGAATTTTAGTCCTTATAAGGATCAGTATGCTCATTTACTTCCCAGAAAAAAATTCAATTATTACGAGATATATAATGCCTCTGAGGGCTTTTTTGCCATTCAGGATAGGAATAATGAGGAGGATTTATTGTTGATGTTGGACTACGGTATTTTTTATGAGTTTATACCTATGGAAACCTATGGCACGGCAGAGCAGATAACCCTGCCCTTGTGGCAGGTGAAGGTAAATAAAAATTATGCCGTAGTGATCACTACCAATGCCGGTTTATGGCGGTATAGGATTGGGGATACTGTCCGATTTACCTCTGTAGACCCCTATAGGATAAAAATTACAGGACGAACCAAGCACCATATCAATGTCTTCGGGGAGGAATTGATAATAGAAAATGCCGAAGAGGCCCTAAAATCTATTTGTAAAAAAACAGGTTCGGAGATTATGGATTATACGGTGGCGCCTATTTTTATGGAGGGTAAGGAAAAAGGTGCCCATGAATGGATAATAGAATTTAGAAAGCCTCCCCAAGAACTGGCCTATTTTACCGAATTTCTTGACAATGCCCTCAAATCCCTGAACTCGGACTATGAGGCCAAACGTTATAACAATATCACCTTAAAGCCACCTAAAGTGCACATTGCCAGGGAGAACCTCTTCTATGATTGGCTAAAATCCAAGGATAAATTAGGCGGACAACACAAAATACCGAGATTGTCCAATAAAAGGGACTACATCGAAGAATTGCTTCACATGAACAAATAAATGTGGAGATTTAGGATATTATTTCCAATTTGCTATTAATAAATGACCCCCTTTAACTTTAAAACTTAAAGATTATGGCAAATAGATTAGTAATAATTTCGGATATGTGGGGGGCTAAAAAAGGTCAGTGGATTACTTCGTATTTAGGGTATTTACAGCAGTACTATAAAATTACATTTTATGACTGTCCGCAACTGGCCGATTTAAATTTAACCGTTGAAAGCCCAGAAAATTTGCAAAAAGCATTTATGGAAGAGGGTGTAGATACAGCGGTGGCCCATCTACTTAAAAAAGAACATAAACGCAGTCATTATTTAGCTTTTGGTATTGGCGGTACCATTGCCTGGAAAGCGGCCCTGAAAGGCTTGCCAATGAAATCGATTTATGCTATTTCCAGTGCCGGACTGCGTGGAGAGGAGCAAATACCTAAAAAAGTTGATATTAAATTGCTTTACGGTAGTAATGATGAATTTAAGCCTTCTGAAAACTGGTCAAACGAAATTGGTGTGGAAATGGAAACGGTCAAAAATTTTGGGCATAGCCTCTATACCGATGAAAAAATAATTGGTAAGGTTAGCTTGGAGCTGTTAGGTAAGATAATGAAAAAGAAATCGGTTGCCTAAGACCGTAACTAATGCGCCTTTGCGTGAAATTAAAAATTAACATAAGGGATTAAAAAACTAAAAGCAGTCTTAAGAGACTGCTTTTAGTTTTTTGATGGTTTCAAAAGACAATTTCTCTTCCGCATAGGGCTTGGTTACCTTAAATTCTGTTTGACCAGAACTGGGGAACTCAAACATGGCATCGGTAAAAATAGCCTCGCACAAGGACCGTAGCCCTCTTGCGCCCAACTTATACTCTATAGCCTTATCTACTATATAGTCTAATGCCTGATCCGTTATCTTAAAAGTGATATCGTCCATTTTAAACAACTTCTCGTATTGTTTAATGATGGCATTTTTGGGTTCGGTTAAAATGGCCCTTAGGGTCTTTTTGTCCAAAGGATTCATGTGGGTCAGCACTGGAAGCCTACCAATAATTTCCGGAATTAATCCAAACTCCTTCAAGTCCTTTGGGACAATGTATTGTAAAATATTTTCGTTGTCTACCTTCTCCTCGGCCTTGGATGCACTATAGCCTACGGCCTGCATATTTAGTCTTTTGGTAATATGCCTTTCAATTCCGTCAAAGGCACCTCCGGCGATAAACAGTATATTTTCTGTATTTACTTCAATGAACTTTTGATCGGGATGCTTACGGCCTCCTTTTGGCGGCACATTTACAACCGTACCTTCCAATAGCTTCAATAAGCCCTGTTGAACCCCTTCACCAGAAACGTCCCTGGTAATGGACGGGTTATCGCTCTTACGGGCAATTTTATCAATCTCATCAATAAAAACAATACCTCGTTCCGCCTTTTCCAAATTGTAGTCAGCGGCCTGAAGTAGACGGGTAAGTATACTTTCTACGTCCTCACCAACATAACCCGCTTCGGTAAGTACCGTGGCATCAACAATGGCCAAAGGCACGTTTAGCATTTTTGCAATGGTCTTTGCCATCAAGGTTTTTCCTGTCCCTGTTTGGCCAACCATCACAATATTACTCTTTTGGATCTCTATATCATCTTCTTTTCCCTTGGGTTGAAGAAGTCTTTTATAGTGGTTGTATACCGCTACGGACATTACTTTCTTTGTACGGTCCTGACCAATAATAAAGGTATCCAGGAAGTCCTTTATTTCCAATGGTTTTTTTAAGGTAAGTTCAGAGGAAAGGTCGTTGTTCTTTGTCTGTTTGGATTCCTCTGCCACAATTCCGTGGGCCTGCTCTATACAACGGTCACATATATGCGCATCAAGACCGGCGATCAATAAATTGGTCTCCGGTTTCTTTCTTCCACAAAAAGAGCATTCTAAATTTTCTTTTGCCATATCATTTTATCACTTTCAATAATTCTCATGAAATAACCCACAGCTTGACCCTTTATAAATAGAAACAAACGGGAATATTTCAAATCTTTTAGTCGGGCTTAGTCTCTTTCCCTTACTAGGATTTCGTCAATCATTCCGTAATCCTTGGCTTCGTTGGCCCTCATCCAATAATCCCTGTCACTGTCCTCGCTAACTTTCTCTATGGTCTGTTCGGAGTGTTTTGCAATTATTTGGTAAAGCTCGTCCTTCAGTTTAAGGATTTCCCTTGCGGTTATCTCTATATCACTGGCCTGTCCTTGTGCACCTCCTAAAGGCTGATGGATCATTACCCTGGAGTGGGTAAGGCCACTGCGCTTTCCTTTTTCACCTGCACACAATAAAACAGCACCCATGGAGGCGGCTATCCCTGTACATATGGTGGCTACGTCTGGCTTAATGAACTGCATGGTGTCATAGATTCCCAAGCCTGCATAAACACTGCCACCAGGGGAATTAATGTATATTTGTATGTCCTTGGAGGCGTCCGTGCTTTCCAAAAACAACAGCTGTGCCTGTACTATATTGGCCACCTGATCATTGATTCCTGTTCCCAGAAAAATAATTCTATCCATCATTAGTCGGGAAAAAACATCCATTGCTACCGCATTTAGTTGTCTTTCTTCAATAATGTTCGGAGTAAGGTTGGTAGGGTACATACTACTTAATATATTATCGTAATACATGCTATTGATACCCTGGTCTTTAATAGCGAAGTTTTTGAATTCTTTCCCGTAATCCATATTTTAAATCAATGTTTTTATAAGATAAAAAAAGTGTCGAAAGAAAATCGATCGACACTGTAAATATACTTATTTTTGGTGAAACAAAGCTTTTATAGCTGCATAGGAAGCTTATTTAAAAGGTATTGTTTTACTGTTTTTTACGAGCCGTATACTTCTTTCACAAAGTCTTCGTAAGTAACTTCCTTCTCTTTTAAATTGGCTTTTTCCTTATAAAGCGTCAATAGCTTCTGGCTCATTAATTGCTCGGACAATCTTTTAACCTCATCTTGGTTAGAAAGTACCCTTGCTGCAATATTGTCCAATTCTTCCTCCTTGGGGTCTAATTGTCCAAACTGCGCCATTTGCTGCTTTATGAAGCCTTTTGCAAAGTCTTTAAGCTCCTCAAATTGAATCTCAATACCGTTTTCCTGTATTATTTTACCCTCTATTAATTGGTAACGCAGGCCTTTTTCAGATTTTTCAAATTCCTCATTGGCCTCTTCGTCGGTCAATGGTTTTTCACCTGTGGTTTGAATCCATTTGGTAAGGAACTCGGTAGGTAGATCAAATTTGATGTTTTCAATAAAATGCTCGGTTACATCATTTAATAGCTTCTGATCGGATTGTTGTTCAAATTGTTTTTCAGAATCCTCCTTAATCCTTTCTTTAAGCTCTTTTTCGGAAGTAACTACGTCTGCTCCAAATAGTTTGTCATAAAGCTCTTGGTTTAATTCAGCAGGCTCTTTTTCGTTTATCTCCTCAATGGTGAAGCTAACCTCTATATCCAGTTTATCCGCTTTATCGGCGTCAATGCCCAAGGCGCTGCCCAATAAGTGGTCTTCTTTAAAAAGACCTTTGGTGTTAAGGGTTACTTCATCACCAACCTTTTTACCCAATAGGCTATCCAAAGCCTTTTTGCTCTTGATTTTTTCAATCTCGATAACGGTCTTGTTGTCTATTTCCTCAGCTTCATTCTTGAAGACACCGTTAACTTCGTCCTTTTTGCTTACCTCGGTCTTGCTGATAAGTTTTCCGTACTGCTTTTGAATACGCTCTACTTGCTCATCAATCATTTTGTCATCTGCAATAATCTTGTAGTGGGTTATAGCTTTTTTAGACTTGAGGTCTACCGTAAAACTCGGAGCAAGACCCAATTCGAACTCAAAGGAAAATTCCTCGGAATCCCAATTAAAGTTGTCCTGTTGTTTGGGTAGTGGATTCCCTAGAACATCTAACTTTTCTTCTGTAAGATATTTGTTGAGATTGTCCTGTAAAAGCTTATTGACCTCATCGACCAAAACAGCTTTTCCGTATTGCTTCTTTATCAACCCCATAGGAACCTGCCCTTTTCTAAAACCTGGGATGTTAGCTTGTTTTCTGTAGTCCTTTAAGATGGTCTCTACCTTATCTTGGTAATCCTCTTTGGTAACCGCAACTTTTACTACTGCATTTAATTCGTCAATCTGCTCTTTAGTGATGTTCATTTCTATATCTAATTTTACTAAAATAAAATGGGATGCAAAAGTACTACATTTTCTTATCCCCAACAAGTTTTTAAATTACTGAATGTCAAAAAGGTAACTTGGTTTTATTTGTCGTCATTTAGAAATGAATACAATATGGATTGTAGAAAGGACAGCAAAAGGCTAAAAAGGAGTGCCCACCAAATGTTGGTGACCTGAAAGCCATCTACCAAACTGTCTGCTAAAAGTATAATTATGGCATTGATAATCAGCAGGAACAGTCCAAGTGTAAGGATGGTGACGGGCAAGGTTAGGATAACCAAAATAGGCTTAACAATGAAATTCAACAAGCTTAAAACAATGGCTACGATGATGGCAGTGGTGTAGGAGTCTACCCCAACGCCGGGTAAAATTTTGGCAAGTACAACTACCGCTAAGGCACTTAGGAGTATTCGTAAAATTAAATTCATAGGTTTAAATATAAGGATTATAATCGTTAATGGGAGAGTTTCTCCCTACTCTAAAAATAGACAAATATTTTATGCCTTAAAAGGCATTTTTGTGCAAGCGCTTCCTGTAGAGGTGTGTTACTCGTTTTTTTCTTACTAAATAAACTGGGCCGATTTTTGATAAAACTGCGCTGGATTTTCTGCGTGCAGCCAGTGTCCAGCCTTATCAATTGTTTCAATGGAGGCAAGAGGGAAATGCCGTTTTATAGCTGGAAAGTCTTTGGCATTGATGTATTCCGATTTATCTCCCCTTAAAAAAAGAGTGGGGCCATTATAGCTGTCCGTGGACCCAATATTCTCGCCTACTTCCTCCATTTTTTCGCTTAATACCTCTAGGTTGAATCTAAAATCGAGCACCCCTTTTTCTTTCCAGTATAGGTTTTTTAGTAAAAACTGCCTAATGCCCAGATTAGGGAGGTAACGGGATAATTCCTTGTCCGCTTCAGATCTACTTTTAATGGTGTCTAAGTTTATGGCTTTGAGTGCGTTTATGATATCTTGGTGATGTGGGGGGTAAAATTTTGGGGCTATATCGGCTACCAGGAGTTTATGGGTCATTTGAGGGTAACGGCAGGCAAAGAGCATGGCGGTTTTTCCTCCCATGGAATGCCCCAGTATTACTGCAGGAGGTAGTTGGTGCTCTTCTAGGTAGTGTTTTAGATCCTCTGATAAAAGGTCATAATTAAAATTGGAAGAATGGAAGCTTTTGCCGTGGTTACGAAGATCAAGTAAATGTACCTGAAAGCCGAGGTCCGCATATTTTAGTCCCATGGATTTCCAATTGTCCGACATCCCCAAAAAACCGTGTAAAATTATCAGGGGCTTGCCTTCCCCTATAATATTGGAGTGTAATAGCTGCATTACTTCAATTTGTTTAGGTACATGTTAATGACATTTTCCAATCCTAAATAAAGCGATTCGCAGATTAGGGCGTGCCCAATGGAGACTTCCAATAAGTGGGGAACATTCTCTTTAAAAAATTGTATGTTTTCTAGGCTAAGGTCGTGACCTGCATTAAGGCCTAACCCTAGTTTATGGGCGGCTTCCGCCGCATCGGTGAAGGCTTTTACTCCATTTTTGTTCCCCTTTGTGAATTCCATGGCATAGCTTTCTGTATAGAGCTCTACCCGATCAGTACCGGTCTGCGCGGCTCCTTCTATCATCTTAATATCGGCATCCACAAAAATAGACGTTCTAATCCCGTTGCTTTGGAAAGTGCTTATTACTTCCTGCAAAAATGATTTGTTGTTTATGGTGTCCCATCCGGCATTGGAGGTTATGGCGTCTATGGCATCGGGAACAAGGGTAACCTGGGTGGGTTTTACCTCCAAAACTAGGTCCATGAATTTTTTTATGGGGTTTCCCTCTATGTTGAATTCTGTTTTTACAATCTTTTTTAGGTCCCTGGCATCTTGGTACCTTATATGTCTTTCATCCGGTCTGGGGTGTATGGTTATGCCCTGTGCTCCAAAATCCTCAATGTCTTTGGCTGTTTTTAACAGGTCTGGAACGTTACCTCCACGGGAATTTCTTAATGTTGCAATTTTATTTACATTAACGCTAAGCTTTGTCATAGGACTTTAATATGTTTATAAGGCAAAAATACAAATTAGGCATGCCTTTTGCAGTTTTTAAGGTAAAGAATTAATTTTTCAACTCTTGATTTGATAGTTGGGGCGGTTTAAGAAAAACAGTCTTTTGTGGTTGTTGATCCAAGAAAGGTTTTGGGGCGTTGATAAATTAGCAGGACAGATTTTTGTTGGTAGACTGTAAAAGATACCGCCTTTGATAATAATACTTTGGAAGATTGGGGTTCTTAGAAATTTTTATTAGTATTTTGCGTTATAATTAAAGTTATGAATATTCAAAACAACATAATAAGCACATTGCCCATTTTTAAAGTGGAGGATTCCTTGGATAAAGTGGTGCAGTTCTTTGAGGGGTCTATCTATTCCCATATAGCAATAATGGAGGATGGTGTTTTTGTAGGTGTTTTGGGTAAGGATGACCTGGGTAATTTTGAGGCCGATAGGAAAATTGAGGACCATCGCTATGGCCTGGACACTTTTTTTGTGCTCAAGGAGACATCCTGGTTAGACGTGTTGGAGGTATTTTCCAGTAACGATGCCAATCTACTGCCTGTGCTAGGTGAAGAGGGGAAAGTGCTGGGGTATTACGATCTGATCGATATAGTGGATCGATTTATAGATACGCCATTTTTTACGGAACCTGGTGCTATCTTGGTCTTGGCCAAAGGGGTCAAGGATTACTCCTTTAGTGAGATTGCTCAAATTGTGGAGAGTAATAATGTAAAATTGATTGGAGGTTTTATTACCGATATGAGAAATGATGTGGTTCAGGTAACCATTAAAATAGGTACTTCCCATTTAAATGAAATAGCGCAGTCTTTTAGGAGGTACAACTACACTATATTGTACGGTAACAAGGATGATCAGTTTTTGGAAGATTTGAAGCAGAGGTCCGATTATTTGGATAAATACCTAAACGTATAACTCTTATGAAGGTTGCCATTTACGGATTAACTTGCCAGAACAATACCTTGGAATACATTCTGGAGCTACTGGAAGAACTGTACAAGGAAAGTGCGGAAATATACTTTGAAAAGGATTTTTACCAACTTATTTTAGAAGAACAAAATGTGGGGGTCTTTTCCACTTTTACGGAGTCCAGTGGTCTGGATACCACATTTGATATGTTCGTTAGTTTTGGAGGTGATGGTACTATTTTAAGGGCTACAACCTATGTTAGGGATTTAAATATTCCAATAGTCGGGGTGAACACAGGAAGGTTGGGGTTCTTGTCTACTTTTAAAAAGGAAGATGTCCGGAAGGTGGTGAAGGAATTTGTAGCCGGGGCTTATACCATTGTAGAACGGAGTTTAGTGGAGGTGAGCTCGGATTCCCAAATCCCAGAATTTGAAACGTTGAATTTTGCTCTTAACGAGATTACTGTTAGCAGAAAGGATACCACTTCCATGATTACGGTGGAGACCCATTTAAACGGTGAATATCTTACCTCTTATTGGGCCGATGGTTTAATTGTGGCTACGCCAACTGGCTCCACTGGCTATTCCCTTAGTTGTGGGGGGCCTGTTATAGCTCCTATGGCCAAGTCTTTGATACTTACTCCAATAGCGCCCCATAATCTCAATGCCAGACCTTTGGTGATTTCGGATGAAACGGTAATTAAGCTTAAGGTTTCGGGTAGGGAGGATAACCATTTGGTGTCTTTGGATTCAAGGATCGCTACGGTGGAGAATGGTAAGGAAATTTTTATTAGAAAGGCTCCCTTTACCATAAATATGATAGAATATACTTCCGAAAGTTTTCTAAAAACGCTTCGCAATAAATTATTATGGGGTGAAGATAGGCGCAATTGATAGTTTTTTAATAAAACAATAAAAGGGAACAAAAGCTGTTTATCAATAGGAAACATGAATGTAATAATTATTTAGTCTAAACTATTGAAATTGTTATATTTGCAAACTTTTATAAATAATGAGGTTATTTTTCGCGGCAATTCTTATTTTCATGTTTGGTGAAATAAAGGCTCAAACCTATGAAGTTGGGCTTTTTGCAGGAGGTGCCAATAACATTGGGGATGTGGGAAGAACCAATTTTATTTTGCCTTCCGGTCCGGCTTTTGGCGGATTGTTTAAGTGGAATAAGAGTAAGCGGTATGCGTGGAGGGCCAGTGTAATTTATGGGGAGTTTACGGCAGATGATGCCAAATCTGACATTTCTTCCAGACAAAGGCGAAATCTAATAATGGATAACAGTATGTTGGAGGTGTCCGCTGGCTTGGAATTTAATTTTGTGGAGTATAACCTGCATCAATTGGGACCTGCATTTACGCCGTATTTATATACGGGGTTTACCTATTTTAGATATGGGTATCATTATTTTGATGCAGCACAGTTGCAGGATGTGGGGCAAAAGGACGGTTCTTTTTCCATACCTATGACGGTAGGGGCAAAATTAAGGCTTAACCAGTTCCTTATAGTTGGTGCCGAGATTGGGGCCAGATATACCTTTACGGACAATTTGGATGCCAGTAATCCGGAAGGGTCTAATTATGAAGATTTTAGGTTTGGAAATATTTTTAGTGATGATTGGTACGTGTTTTCTGGTATTACATTAACGTATACTTTTGGTAGAAAACCGTGTCAGGACTGCTTTCAGTAGTGTAAAAATAGATAGTTTGGAAGATGTAAACATGAAGGCCTTGCCAAAGCACACCGCTATTATTATGGATGGCAATGGGCGATGGGCAAAAAAGAAAGGTAAATTAAGGGTTTTTGGCCATGAACAAGGGGTCAAGACCGTTAGAAAGACTGTGGAAGACTGTGCTAGGTTGGGATTGGAATACCTAACACTTTATACTTTTTCTACAGAAAATTGGAATAGGCCCAAATTTGAGGTGGAGACCCTTATGCGTTTGTTGATGTCTTCCCTTAAAAAGGAATTGGAAACCCTAAACCATAACAATATAAAGCTCAATACCATTGGAGACATTGCTTCCCTGCCCAAAACGGCACACAAGGAATTGTTGGATGTAATGGAAAAAACAAAGAACAATACGGGAATGACCCTGACCTTGGCACTTAGCTATGGGGCTCGGGATGAGATTAAAAATGCGGTACAACAGATAAGTGCCAAAGTTAAAAATAATATAATTTCTCCCGAAAATATTGACGAAACCATTATTAATAACCATCTTTACACGCATAATTTGCCAGACGTGGACCTGCTGATAAGAACAAGCGGGGAGCATAGAATAAGTAATTTTTTACTTTGGCAGATAGCATATGCGGAATTATATTTTATTGATGTATTTTGGCCCGATTTTTCGGAGCATCATTTATTGGAAGCCATTAAAAATTACCAGAACAGAGAACGACGATTTGGAAAAACTAGCGAACAACTCACCTAGCGGCATGAAAAAGTTCATGTCACTCGAACTTTTTATCACACTTTTATTTTTAATTTTTACAACCCTGGCCAGTGCGCAGGAGACTTCCTATGAGGATGGTAAGCGATATATTCTTGGGGGGCTGGAGGTTACTGGTCTGCAGAGTTATAACGAGCAGACCGTTAAGACCTATACCGGTCTAAGGGTAGGTCAGCCCATTACTGTTCCGGGAGATGAAATAAGTGCGGTCATCAATAAGTTATGGGGGCTGGAACTTTTTACCGACATAAGCTTTTACATTACCAATATAGAAGGGGAGAATGTTTTCCTGGAACTTAATATTTTGGAACGTCCCACCTTGGCCAATGTTAAGGTTTACGGTGTTAAAAAGAATAAGGTAGATGAAATTCTTAAGGATACCGATCTAAAAAAAGGCAAAAAGATAACAGAGAGTCTTATCGCCAATACAAAGAATTACCTTCAGAACAAATACAAGAAGAAAGGGTATTTAAATGCCAAGGTTACCATTGCTACGGCAAAGGATACTACGGCAGCCAATACCCAGAGTATGGTCATCAATGTTAAAAAAGGCGATAAGGTAAAAATCAACAATATTGTTTTTGAGGGCAATGAGCAATTGTCCGATAAAAAACTGGCCAAGGCCCTTAAAAAGACGAAGAAGAAAAAGTTTTACCGATTTTGGAAGAAATCCAAGTATATAGAAGAGGATTATAAGGAAGACCTGGTATCCTTGATTGATAAATACGCCGAAAAGGGATTTAGGGATGCCCGTGTTATATCGGATACCTTTGTTAAGGTTTCCGATGATTTGATCGATTTAAAAATAAAGGTCGAGGAAGGAAACAAATATTATTTTGGGGATATAGACTTTGTGGGCAATACCGTATATACAGATCGTCAGCTTTCCCAGGTATTAGGGGTTAAAACGGGAGACACCTATAATGGGGTGTTGCTTAGAAAGCGTATTGCAGATGATACCAAGCCAGATGGGGAGGATCTTACCAATTTGTACCAAAACAACGGATATCTATTTTCCAGTATCAATCCGGTGGAGATCTCTGCTGAGAACGATACCATCGATTTTGAGATTAGAATTATTGAAGGAAAGGAGACCTTCTTGGATCACGTTACGGTTGTGGGCAACGATAAGACCAACGACCATGTGATTTTTAGGGAGTTGCGTACCCGTCCAGGACAGCGGTATAGCAAATCCGATATTATCCGTAGTATCAGGGAGTTGGGGCAATTGGGCTTTTTTGATGCCGAGCAGATAACACCGGATATCCAAAACCCTGATCCCAATGCGGGAACTGTGGATATAGCCTATAGTTTGGTGGAGGCCGGATCTAGTCAAATTGAGCTCCAAGGTGGATACGGTGGAGGTGGGTTTATTGGTACCCTAGGGCTGTCTTTTAGTAACTTCTCCATGAAAAACTTGTTTAACGGAGAAGCTTATAAGCCGGTGCCCATGGGTGACGGACAAACCTTTGCACTGCGTTTGCAGGCAAGTAGAACCTATAGGGTATACAGTCTTAACTTTTCGGAGCCTTGGTTGGGAGGTAAAAAGCCGGTACGTTTTAATATGTCCTTGTCCAGAACACAGCAATTTTATTACAACCCCTATGTAAGTAGCAAACCGGACAAGAGCAAGCAGTTTTCCATTACAGGGATAACTGCAGGTTTGGCCAAAAGGGTACAGTGGCCCGATGATTTCTTTACGGTATCACACTCTTTGGGCTACCAATTGTACAACTTTCAGGATTATAACTTAGGACTGTTTAATTTTGGAAACGGAAAATCCAATTCCATAGCCTATACTTTGGGAATTTCTAGAAATGCAACCGGTGGGGGGCGTATTTATCCCAGGACAGGATCCAACTTTGAACTTACTGCCAAGTTTACACCTCCATTTTCTTTGTTTAATAATATAGATTACAAGCAGTTGAACGAAGATATGGAAACGGCTGTTGAAGAGCAGGATAGTGAAGAGGTAGAGCGTATAGATCAAGAGCGCTTTAAGTGGCTGGAATTTTATAAAGTTAATTTTAAGGGTGATTGGTATACTACCCTAGTAGATAAGCTGGTCTTAAGAACAAATGCGGAATTTGGGTTTTTGGGCAGCTATAACGAAGACGTGGGCAAGGTGCCTTTTGAGAGATTTTATGTAGGTGGTGATGGTATGGGGACCTATACATTGGATGGTAGGGACGTAATTGCTTTAAGAGGTTACGAAAACCAATCCTTAACACCATATAGTACCGATCTTTTAAGTGGAGGTCAGGTGCAGGACGGTGGTATTGTTTATAATAAATACTCTTTAGAACTCAGATATCCGCTAACTTTAAAACCATCAGCTTCCATCTACGGACAAGTATTTTTGGAGGCGGGGAATGCCTTCAACAATTTTCAGGACTTTAATCCGTTTGAATTAAAAAGATCGGCCGGGGTGGGACTGCGAATTTTTATGCCGGCATTCGGTTTGCTGGGAATCGATTTTGGATATGGGTTTGATCAAGATTACAATCCTAATTCTGTCGGACCTAGTGGATGGCAGACCCACTTCATCATTGGACAGCAGTTTTAATGTATAGAATTTTGCAATAGTTTTATGTGTTGAACAGTTCATTCTAAAATATTTGGTTATTTTGGCACGATATTTTCTATATACTAAAAAGAAGATAGCATGAGAGTAAAAGTAAAAGTACTTCTGTTGCTGGCGACGGCCTTATTTGCAACAGGTATTTCGGCACAAAGAAGTATTAGGATTGGCTATGTGGACATGGAGTATATCCTTGAGAATGTAGAGGAGTATAGGGAGGCCAATGAGCAGTTGGCCAATAAGGTGCAAAAATGGAAGTTGGAGCTGGAGCAGGAGAAGGCCGAGATAGATCGGATGAAGAAGGATTTGATGGCCGAGAAGGTATTGTTGACCGAGGAGATGATTTCCGAACGTGAGGAGGAAATTCAAATTCTGGAAAAGGAAATGTTCGATTACCAACAGGATAGATTTGGTCCCGAAGGTGATTTGGTACTGCAAAAGAGAAGGCTGATCCAGCCAATACAGGACCAAGTCTTTAATGAGGTACAGAAAATAGGGGCCAATAAAAAATATGATTTTATTTTTGATAAATCTGCAGATGTTGTAATGTTGTATTCCGAGAAAAGGCACGATATTAGCGATTTGGTCTTAAGGGGTATATCCAGAACAAGAAGGATAAGCGCGCCCAAGAAGAAGCAGGGGAGAAGTAGCTTGGAAAATTTTGAGGATACTGAGGCGGAAGAAGAGTTGAGCGATGCTATCATAGAAAGAAAGGAAAGGGCTCAACAGGCTGAAGAAGCCAGGGCCAAGACGGTAGAGGAAAAAAGGGCGGCCCAGTTGAAAATTCGCGAAGAGCGCAAAAAGGCTTATGAGGAGAGAAGAAAAAAATTGTTGGAAGAAAGGGAAGCCAAAAGAAAAAAGGAATGGGAGGAAAGAAATAGTAAGAAAGACACTGAAGAAGTGGAGGAATAACAGTCAAATAGCAGTACAATAAATAATTATAGAACCAAATTAAATTTATTTAACTAAATCTTTAAATTAACACTCAAATATTAATTAGAATCATGAAGCAGATTAAAAAAATAGCAGTAGCCATAGTATTGTTCGTAGCAGCAAGTAGTTTTGTAAATGCACAGGCGAAGATTGCACACATAGACGTACAAAAACTATTATCTGAAATGCCTGAGATGAAAGCAGCAGATGCCGAACTTAAAAAGTTACAGGAAACATATAGGGCCGATATAGAGAGTTCTATGACAGAGCTTAAGAATAAATATACCCAATACTCCAACGAGTCGGCCTCCAAGTCTGAAGAGGAAAATCAGAAAAGGGCTTTGGAGCTACAAGGGTTTGAAAAGAACATAGGGGAGGCACAGCAGACTGCACAGCAGGAATTGCAGAAAAAACAAGCCGAACTATTGGGCCCTATTACCGCTAAGGCCAAGAAAGCCATAGAATCCGTAGCGGCAGCTCAAGGAATAGATTACGTAATGGATGCTACTCAAGGTGGTGGATTAATAGTTGCCAAGGGTAAGGATCTATTGCCGGACGTTAAGAAGGAATTGGGTTTCTAATCTAACGAACAAGATATAATATCAAAAAGCCATGTGAAAGCATGGCTTTTTTTATGGGCTGAACGTAGTTTTCTACAGGTTCTCATTTTATTGAGCTTAGGTTAAGCGTTGGTCAAGGTAACACATCTTAATAGCTCCTGGTTATTATTTTTGCTAACTTGTTACAAGTTTCCAATTCAGGAATTTAAATCCAAACGTATGAGAAATTTTCACTGTTTTATTGTGGTTGTCCTTCATGGGCTATTAGGGTATTCCCAAGACGATATGTTGTGTGTAGGTAATTATTGGACCGAGGACCAGGCCAATACTGTTATGAAGCAATTTGCCGCTGAATGGAATGACCTGCCATCTTGGGAAGAAAGGGCGCTGACCATTAAGAAAGGTATTGTAGAGGGCATGCAGCTGGATAAAATGCCTAAAATAAAGGGTGATTTTAAGCCTATAATAAGAAAGACCAGGGTTATGGATGGTTATATTGTTGAAAATATAGCTATTGAAAGTTTTCCTGGCTTTTATATTACCGGAAACCTGTATAGACCTTTGGAAGCAGAAGGTCCTTATGCGGCTATTTTGAGTCCGCACGGTCATATGAAGGATAAGCGGTATACCGATTATATTCAATGGCGGTGTGCAACATTAGCGCGAATGGGGTCGGTGGTTTTTGCCTATGATATGATAGGTTATGCTGAGAGTAACCAGGTAAATCATAAAATGCCCATTGCGCTACTGTTACAAACCTGGAACAGTAAACGGGTATTGGACTACCTTTTGTCCAGACCTGATGTGGATCCTGAGCGTATTGGAATGACCGGGGCATCGGGTGGGGGTACCCAGACCTTTTTATTGACGGCTATAGATAATAGAATAAAAGTGGCCGCTCCCGTGGTGCAAGTGTCTGCCCATTTTTTTGGGGGATGTGTATGTGAGAGCGGAATGCCCATTCATAGAAGTGATGAACATTGGACTAACAACGTAGAGATTGCCTCCCTCTGTGCCCCAAGGCCTTTACTGCTGATATCGGATGGGGCAGATTGGACCAGAAATACCCCTAGGGTAGAGTATCCTTATATACAAAAAGTATATAGTCTTTATAATGCCGAACACAAAGTGGAAAATGTACACCTGCCCTCTGAACGAC
The DNA here is from genome assembly GCA_963972175.1 of uncultured Arenibacter sp. Taxonomy (GTDB): domain Bacteria; phylum Bacteroidota; class Bacteroidia; order Flavobacteriales; family Flavobacteriaceae; genus Arenibacter. The sequence continues at coordinate 372 of CAXAVP010000054.1, read as the reverse complement.
ATGATTACGGCTATTCCAAAAGAACGGCAGCCTATAATTTTTTAGATCACTACCTGGATTTGGATTCTGGCAATATACCCTATGAGGAAGGCTATAAGGAGGGGTTTGTAACCATTTTGTCTCCGGACGAGTTAAAGGTGTTTGATGAGGAAAATCCCAGGCCTAACAATGCCCTAAAGGGAGACGAGGCTGTGATGGCGTACCTTAATTTTCCTTACAAATAAACAATAGGGTATTTAATTTTTTGCATTTACCACAGACTAGGAGCGGCACACACTATACCTTTAGCAATGATTATTTTTGTACTTTGGGCCAAATTATTTTTATGTACCAACTTACGTATTGCTCCAAGGCATCCAATGATGTAAATGA
>CAXAVP010000053.1:0-19665 GCA_963972175.1 uncultured Arenibacter sp. | reverse complement strand
CTACAGAAATGGCTATTCCCTGGGATAGACATTATTGAGTAGTATACAAAGCAAAACGCCGATTTAAATAAGCAAGCCCGTGGCTGCTACATTTAAATCGGCGTTTTCAATGCATATACATCCCCATCTTTATAGGATTAAAGCGGGGATATAATAGATATACTCCTTATTTTTGCAAAATGATAGAAGATAAAAATCAAGAAAAGACCGGATTGGATCAATTGGGAGAATTTGAATTGATCAATCATCTAACCAAAAACTTTACATTACAACAACCATCCAGCATAATGGGCATAGGAGATGACGCGGCCGTGATGGATTTTAATGATAAAAAAGCGGTGATGTCTACCGACCTGCTGATAGAAGGGGTGCATTTTGACCTTAGCTATATGCCCCTAAAGCACTTAGGGTATAAATCGGTCATGGTAAACCTATCGGACATTTACGCCATGAATGCCATTGCCTCCCAAATTACCGTATCCATTGCTGTTTCCAACAGATTTCCTTTAGAGGCCCTGGAAGAATTTTACAGTGGGGTTGCCCTGGCCTGTGAAATTTACAAGGTAGACCTGGTTGGCGGGGATACCACCTCTTCTACCAAAGGCATGTTAATAAGTGTTACGGCGGTTGGAGAGGCAAACGAAGCGGATATAGTTTATAGAAGCGGAGCCAAACCCAATGACCTCCTTGTAGTATCAGGTGATTTAGGAGGTGCCTACTGCGGCCTTCAAGTATTGGAAAGGGAGAAGGAAGTTTTTAAGGTAAACCCCAACAATCAACCAGACCTATCGCCCTACACCTATATTGTAGAGCGTCAACTAAAACCGGAGGCCAGAAAGGATATTAAAGGTTTGCTACAGCAACTGGAAATCCTTCCCACGGCTATGATCGATATTAGTGACGGACTTTCTTCAGAAATTTTGCATTTGTGCAACAAAAGTGAAGTAGGCTGCAATGTATATGAAAATAAAATCCCATTAGACCCTACGGTTATCTCGGCCTGTGAGGAATTTAAAATAGACAGCACCTTGGTAGCCCTAAGTGGAGGTGAGGATTATGAGCTTTTGTTTACGATAGACCAAAAAGATTTTCCAAAAATAAAAGGGAACCCACATTTTACGGTGATCGGACATATGACCGATAAAAACGAAGGGGCGCATTTAATTTCCAGAGGCGATGCCAAAATTCCGCTTACGGCCCAAGGATGGAATTCCTTTTCTTAGCGGAATGAAGAGAGAACGATAACATTTGGATAAAAAAATTCCCGAAATTTAAGCACGTACAACACCTAACTGTCAAGGGGCGCAAGACAGTAAGGCATAAGGACATTCTTCCAATTTACGGGAATAACTTATAAATTCCGATGCCTATTTAGCCTCAGAATTCAATTGCCAAGGCAAGGCTTAGGCTACCTGCTGGGTGGCCCTATGTCTTTTTTGATAAATATCCTGTAAGGTATTGTTGATATCCTGCAATTCCGGTGTTAGTACAGATAGGTTACCACTAACGTCCGTGGTGACCTCTTTGGCACAGTGTACACACTTGTACTCCTTAATGTGCGAGGTTACATTTTTTGAAACAAGGTAATGATGTCCGAAAATGCTGCAGCAAATAGCGCTGAATTTGGTTCCATAGTCTGATATAACTTTCTTCATAAGGCAGATTTTAAAGGGGCATTGGTAAGGTTTTGGGAACCGTAAAATGCAAAAATTAAACTTCTAAATTAATGGTTATAAAGTGCTATCTAAAACACTTTCAAGTAACTAACGCCACGGAAGCACTTTTTATTGGGTGCAACCTGTTTTTTTTTGATTTTTTCGAAATAAAAATTTGTTTTTTCGACCAAATGCACTTCTATCCCCTTAAAAGCAAACAAACCGACCAGGTGGTTTTTGGCTAAATTTTAGACCATTTTTGGATAAACACCTAGGACTTAGCAAATTTGATCGTTGAAGGTGGATATTTCGAGCATTTGGGGGATCAACCCTTTTACCCCATACAAACCATAAAAGATTTTCACTAAACATATTTGGAGCTACTAGGGTCATTGCAATTGTTAGGATATAATAACAAGTAGCAGTACCCTCCTTAATTATATCCCCAATACAACTTTTGCTTAGCAACCCTATCTACGTACTGAAGTACCTATAGATTACACAGTAAATAAGCTGTTGCCATAAGGTTATAGTTTTTCATATTCAGCCTTAAAGGAAGTAAGCATGGCAGTGATTATTTGCTTGGTATCACCATCAGAAAGGCTCTCGAACGATATATACCCCTGATATCCTTGGTTTTTAACTATGCCAGCTATTCTTTTCATATCCACCGGGGTTTTTATGCCATTTGGATATACATGTTCCTTTACAAACCAATAATTTGCATAAGGAGACAGTTTTTCAATTTCACTATAAGGATCCCTGGCATGGAGGCTGCCCACATCCAAGATTAGACCAAACCATTTAGAATCTACCCTCTTAATTATGTCTATTATTTCGTCACTGTTGAATAAGAATTCGTTGTGATTTTGCAAGCCTATTATCTCTCCATGTTCCGCGCCATATTGAGAACAGCTTTTAAATTCCTCAACAAGCCAATCCTTTACCTCGTCTTTGGAGAAGTCTTCAAAATTGTATTTTCCGGTAAACACCCTCATGATGCTAGCCCCTAAAAGGGATGAAACGGCCAACCATTTCTTCGCCATTTCCCTATCGGCTTTACGCATATCCGGATCAGGGTCAACAAAATTATTGCGCACGCCTGTCCAGCTAATATTCAAACCAAGCTCCAATGCCCGCTGTTTCAGCGAAAAAAGTTCATTATTGCTGGGCACTTGGGGGTATGAAGAAAAATAATAGCCGGTGAGATCTACAGCATCCAAACCTATATGGGCCGCAAATTCCATCATATCATAAAAGGTCATTTCACCATTCCTCAACATTGCATTGAAGGAATAGGCATTGAGGCTATATTGCACCCTGTTTTTTACCAAAGCCCCGTCCTTAGAGCTGGCCAAAAGGTCCCTGACCCCCAATAAAAACGGAGCGAGGGCCAAGCTCCGAATAATACTTCTTCTTCTATAATCCATGATTACAATCCGTTTAACTTAATCAAAATCGATGTTCCAAACCCTAGGACCACTGCCAACCAATGTAGGGAGGCCTCCAGTTGAACTAAGTGAATTTATTGGAAATTAAGGGAATACACAAGGGTGTTTGTAAAACGGCAGTAACAAACATGCTTAAAGATCAACCCAGGCGCAAGAAGCTTGAAAGGGCATTGTGAAAGCAAAAAAATCCCCAAAGCAGAGCCGTGGGGATTTATTAGAGCGTATTAATATTAAATCTTTAGCTGCGTAAAGAGTTTATAGGATTTTACTTGGCATTCATCAGCTCCTCTATCTCTTCTACCTCTATTGGAATATTCGCCATTAAGTTAAAAGGAGCTCCCTTTTCCTGTATTACCACATCATCTTCCAATCTTACCCCCATTTTCTCTTCAGGAATATAGATCCCAGGCTCAACGGTATAGACCATATTGGCCACCATAGGTGTTTTTAAGGCACCGTAATCGTGGGTGTTTAAGCCAATATGATGACTGGTTCCATGCATAAAGTATTTTTTATAGGCAGGCCAGTCCTTATTTTCATTTTGCACATCGGCCTTGTCCAACAACCCCAGCCCCAAGAGCTCAGAGGTCATTAATTTACCCACCTCCTTGTGGAATTCTGCCCACATTGTACCGGGCACCAACATGGCCGTTGCCTCGTTTTTCACCCTTAATACCGCCTCGTATACTGCCTTTTGCCGTGGGGTAAACCTACCGTTTACGGGAATGGTACGTGTTAAGTCGCTAGAATAGTTTGCATATTCAGCGGCCACATCCATCAACAACATATCCCCGTCCTTACACTCCCTATTGTTTTCTACATAATGTAGTACATTGGCATTGTTCCCAGAAGCAATAATGGGGGCGTAAGCAAACCCCTTAGACCTGTTTCGTATAAATTCATGCAATAACTCCGCCTCAATCTCATACTCCATTATCCCTGGTTTTACGAAACCCAATAAGCGTCTAAAGCCTTTTTCGGTAATATTACAGGCGGTCTGCATTATGGCTATTTCCTCTGGTTCCTTAACCCCTCTTAATTCCTGAAGGATAGTACTGCTTTTGGCCCATTTGTGAGCAGGAAAATTTTGCTTGCAGCGTATGATAAACCGATCTTCCCTTGTTTGGGTCTCAACGGCCTGCCTATAATGTTCATTGGTGTTAAAATAAACGGTATCTACCTCGGTCATTAAATCAAAGAAGGTTTTATCAAAATCGCTCAACCAGCATACCGTTTCAATACCCGAAACTTCGGTAGCTTTCTCCTTGGTCAACTTCTCCCCCTCCCATACGGCTATATGGTCATTGGTCTCCCTAACAAACAGTATTTCCCGATGCTTTTTGTCTGCGGCATCTGGGAACAACAAAAGGATGGTCTCTTCCTGATCCGCACCACTTAAATAAAACAAATCCCGATTTTGTTCAAAAGGCATGGTACTATCGGCCCCTATGGGGTATACATCGTTGGAATTAAAAACCGCTATGCTATTGGGCTGCATCCGGTCCATAAATTTCTTACGGTTCTTTATAAATAAGTTATTGTCTATTGGATGATATTTCATGTTTTTGCTTTTGCCGTAAAATTAAGAAATAGGAAATGCAATACCCACTAAGCGTTAAATGAATTTCAAAACCGCCATTCCCCGCCCCATTCAAGGTCAAAATAAGCTATCTTCGCACTTGCATTTTTTAATGCAAATAACAAAGTCCACACATGTTTTAAAGCCTTACAAACTCGGCATTATTATGACCAAAAATTTCTTTTTTTTCTTTGTTGCACTATGCTCCCTCAGCTCTTCGCAGCAAAAAAAATCGGCCCTTAACACCCCAGACTATTTTAGCCTGATCCGCAGCAATTTAACGGGAGAATTGGCCTATAGCACCACAGCCTTCGCAGAACAATATTGGCGGGTAGTTGGGAATGACGGATTTAACAAAACCATTTATCATTTAGCCTCCCAATTGGAAGCTGCCGGTTTTGAACCTGAAGAAAAGGCATCTCCTTCCAATAGGTTTACATACAGGATAGAGAAAAGACCCCTACAACAGCCCACATGGGAAGTTTTGGATGCCGCAGTCTTTCTAAACAATAGCCCTGAGCCACTACTGCATTACGGATCCAACAGAAATATGGTATATCTCAACTCGGCCTCCACCCCCAAGAACGGAGACAATGCAGAGGTTGTTTATATAGAAAACTTACTGGATCTACAAAGGGTTTCGGTAAAAGGCAAAATTATATTTACCGAAAGCAATGCCCAGGAAATGTACAAGATGGGTGTCCTAAAACAAGGGGCCTTGGGACTTATGAGCTATGATAACCCCAGCTACCTACAGCCTGAAAAAAACAGTACTTCCATTCAATTTAGGACCCTAGATTACGCCCCAAAAAACCGTTGGGGCATAGCCCTATCCTTCCAAGCCAAGGAAACCCTAAAAGCGGCCTTAAGCCAGGGACGGGTATACGCCAAAGTAAAGGTAGCAAGCAAAATATACCCCTCTGAAGAATTAACCTTGATAGCCAATGTTAAAGGCACCAAAATACCCAACGAACGCCTAGTTTTCAGTGCCCACGTACAGGAACCTGGCGCCAACGACAACGCCAGCGGAACCGGTGCGCAATTGGAAATGGCCTCGGTTTTGGCCCAACTTATTAAAGACGGCTCCCTAGATCCCAAGAGAAGTATTACCTTCCTTTGGGGCGATGAAATTATCGCCACCCAAAGATACATTCAGGAAAACAAAGAAAGGGCCGCTGGGATCAAGTGGGGCCTAAGCTTGGATATGGTAGGTGAAAATACCGCCATTACGGGAGGCACCTTTTTGATTGAGAAAATGCCGGACCCCAGTGCCATATGGACCAGGGGCAAAGACAAGCACACCGAATGGGGAGGTAGTACACTCAGCCTGGAGGATATGCAACCCCATTATCTCAACGACTTTACCCTCCATAATTTTAAGAACCAAGCCAAGTTTGCCAACTGGACGGTGAACAGCAATCCCTATGAGGGCGGTAGTGACCACAGTCCGTTTTTACAAGCAAAAATTCCAGGTCTATTATTTTGGCATTTTACCGATCAGTTTTACCATACGGATAACGACCGACTGGACAAGGTGTCACAGGAAACCTTGAAGAATGTTGCTACTGCCGCTCTGGCTACGGCATTGACACTGGTAAATGGGGATAGCTTCACGGCAATGCACATTGTTGATATAGTTAAAGATGCCGGTACAAACCGACTCGCAGATGAGTTTTTGATCAGTGAAAAGCACCTTAAAATGGGCAACCCGGCCAAAGGTGAAGTTTCCATCATAAGGGCATGGGGAAATTGGTACCTAAAGGCCATAGCCGCTACCAAGGATTTAGCTAACGCAGAAAACAACAAGGCTTTGGAGAAAACCATTTTGGAGGCCCAAAATGTGATTGAATCCCAAACAAAAATGTTTGTAGCCGAACTGGAAAAATAATGCGTTTTGCTTCCGCATAAAGTTTTACTTAGCCAAAAGATAGTGGAGAAGTGCCCCATGGTGTGCTGTACGGACCATGCCATTGCGCTTTAACCCGGAGTTTATACGCAGCCTTACCAACCTCTGATGCGGAATTATGGAGTATTATATAAGAACAGCCCACAAGCTTTGATGGCAAAAATATCCTTAACTTAAGACCCGTACCCTGACAACTAAGGAATTAGACCATGGATGTCTTAAAGATAGACCAGAAGGCAATTCATAGCCGGAATGCCCTTCTTTGCCACTTTCTTTAAATTGGTTCTAAATATTGCATATAATTTCAACAAAGTTTGTTAATAAATGCATTCTAGAGTAAATTTGTATGCAAAACTGATAACTAATGAGTGGATTTTTAAACTCTTCAATAGGTAGAAAGTATACCATGGCACTTTCGGCCTTTTTCTTAATGATCTTTATCCTTCAACACTTTGCCATAAACATCCTTTCTGTTTTTAGTGCGGATACCTTTAATGAAACCTCCCATTTCATGGGTACCAATCCGCTGGTTCAGTACGCTCTGCAGCCGGTATTGTTGTTTGGGGTCATTTATCATTTTGTCATGGGCTTTATCTTGGAAATAAAGAACAGGAATGCCCGTGCCGTAAAATATGTAAGGAATAATGGAGCGGCCAATTCTACTTGGATGAGTAGGAATATGATCTGGAGCGGCGGTTTTATACTTGTCTTCCTCATTATCCACTTTTTGGATTTCTGGTTTCCCGAAATCAACACCAAATACATACAGGGCGATATGTCTGGCTTGCTCGCCGACGGAGATGGGTACAGGTATTACGAAGAACTCACCCATAAATTCGTCCCAATTTGGAGGGTGGCATTATATTGTATAGGGTTTGTTTTTCTTTCCCTTCACTTATTGCACGGATTTAGTTCCGCTTTTCAATCGGTGGGTGCCAACAATAAATACACCAAAGGCTTAAAAGGATTTGGAAAGGCCTACGCAATCATAATTCCCTTAGGATTTATTTTTATTGCGCTTTTTCACCATTTCAACCATTAATATAACACTACAACTCTATGTCTGTATTGGATTCTAAAGTACCTAAAGGGCCGTTAAAGGATAAATGGACCGACTATAAAAATCATATTGATCTAGTTAACCCTGCGAATAAGCGTAATATAGATGTTATTATTGTTGGTACTGGTTTGGCAGGAGGATCGGCTGCGGCCACCTTGGCAGAACTGGGGTATAACGTAAAAGCATTTTGTTACCAGGATTCCCCACGTAGAGCGCATTCCATTGCGGCACAGGGGGGAATCAATGCTGCAAAAAATTACCAAGGTGATGGGGATTCCATCTATCGATTGTTCTATGACACCGTAAAAGGTGGGGATTACCGTTCACGGGAGGCCAACGTATATCGTTTGGCAGAGGTGTCGGCCAATATTATAGACCAATGTGTGGCACAGGGAGTTCCTTTTGCCCGGGATTATGGCGGACAATTGGACAACCGTTCATTTGGTGGGGTATTGGTATCCCGAACTTTTTACGCCAAAGGACAAACCGGTCAGCAATTATTATTGGGTGCTTATTCGGCCATGAACCGTCAAATAGCTCGAGGTAAGATACAGATGTTCAATCGCCATGAGATGTTAGACGTGGTAAAGGTAAATGGAAAAGCACGTGGTATTATAGCCCGTAATTTGGTTACCGGTGAAATAGAACGCCATTCAGCACATGCCGTGGTAATTGCCTCAGGAGGCTACGGGAACGTATACTTCCTATCTACCAATGCCATGGGCTCCAATGCCACAGCGGCTTGGAAAATACATAAAAAGGGAGCATTTTTTGCCAATCCATGTTATACACAGATTCACCCTACCTGTATTCCACGTTCCGGGGACTATCAATCAAAATTAACATTGATGTCCGAATCCCTGCGTAATGACGGTCGTATATGGGTGCCAAAGAAAATGGAAGATGTTTTGGCCATTAGGGAAGGTAAATTAAAGCCTACACAAATTGCTGAAGAAGATAGGGATTACTACTTGGAGAGAAGGTATCCGGCCTTTGGTAACCTAGTCCCTAGGGATGTAGCGTCCAGAGCAGCCAAGGAGAGATGTGATGCAGGATATGGCGTTAACGCCACAGGGGAAGCCGTTTACTTGGACTTTAAATCTGCCATAGAACGCTATGGTAACGAACAAGCCAAATTACATGGCCTAAATAACCCTAGCAAAGAAAAAATTACGGAATTGGGCGAAGGCATCGTAAGAGCCAAATACGGGAACCTTTTCCAGATGTACGAGAAAATTGTAGATCAGGATCCCTATAAGACCCCTATGATGATTTATCCGGCTACCCACTACACTATGGGAGGGGTTTGGGTAGATTACAACTTAATGACCACGGTAGAAGGATTATACTGTATTGGAGAGGCCAATTTCTCCGATCACGGTGCCAACCGCTTAGGAGCCTCGGCCCTGATGCAAGGTTTGGCCGATGGATACTTTGTATTGCCGTATACCATAGGTGATTATTTATCCAATGAAATACGAACCGGTGAAATACCTACCGACACTCCAGAATTTGAGGAAGCGGAAAAAGCGGTAACCGATCAGATAAATTTCTTTATCAATAATAAAGGGTCCCATTCCGTGGATTACTTCCACAAAAAATTAGGTAAGATTATGTGGGACAAATGTGGAATGTCCAGAAATGCAGCCGGGCTAAAAGAGGCTATGAGCGAAATAAAAGCCGTGCGTGAAGAATTCTACAAGGAGGTAAATGTTCCTGGCTCTGCCAGCGAAATGAACCCTGAACTGGAGAAAGCCGGTCGTGTGGCCGATTTCCTTGAACTTGGTGAATTGTTTGCCAAAGATGCCCTTATGCGCGAAGAATCCTGTGGCGGACATTTCCGTGAGGAATCCGTGGAATTGGATGGCGAGCAAAAAGGAGAGGCCAAACGTAACGATGCCGATTTTGCCTATGTGTCTGCCTGGGAATACAAAGGGGAACCTGCCGATGCCGTGCTACATAAAGAGCAACTGGAATTTAAGGATATAGAATTAAAACAACGAAGTTATAAATAGATTTTAAAGAAGAAAAAAGAATAGAGAAAAAAGACTAAATGGGTTTTCGGAAAAGACACAACTATAGAAATCTGAAAATCTGGCAGTTGGGATTAGAAATTGCAAATGACATTTCAGATATTTTGGAGGAGTTTCCAAAGCACGAAAAATTTGATTTAAGTCATCAATTAAGCCGTTGCTCAATTTCCATGCCCAGCAATATAGCTGAAGGATCAGCAAGAACAGATAAGTCGTTTTCATATTTTTTAGATATTTCTTTAGGCTCATCATTTGAACTTGGCACACAATTATTTGTTGCACACCATAGGACATATATTGACATACAAACATTAGAAAAGTTAGAAGAAAAAAATGAGGAATTCCAAAAAATGACAATGGGATTCCAAAATGGTTTACATTGATAAAAGAGTCTTTTTTCTTATCTCTTATTTCTGTAGTCACTCAATATACATTGATAATAAACTTAATTATGAAGTTTCCGAAAGGAGCTTATTATTAAAAAGAAGAATATGAATCTTACACTAAAAATTTGGAGACAGAAGGGACCTCAGGACAAAGGGAAAATGGTAGACTATAAGGTGACCGACATCTCGGAACATATGTCCTTTCTTGAAATGATGGATGTTTTGAACGAGCAGCTTATAAACCAAGGTGAAGAGCCAGTTGCCTTTGACCATGACTGTCGTGAAGGAATTTGCGGTATGTGTTCTATGTACATCAATGGGGAAGCACACGGTCCGGACAGAGGGGTTACTACCTGCCAATTGCACATGCGTATGTTCAAGGACGGCGACACCATTACCATAGAACCTTTTAGAGCCAAAGCATTTCCGGTAATAAAGGATTTAGTGGTAGACAGAAGCTCTTTTGATCGCATTCAACACGCCGGTGGATTTATCTCTGTAAATACTTCCGGGAACACCCAGGATGCCAATGCCATTCTAATAGACAAACACGACGCCGATGAAGCCATGGACGCCGCCACCTGTATTGGTTGTGGTGCTTGTGTGGCAAGTTGTAAAAACTCTTCGGCCATGCTTTTTGTAGGAGCCAAAGTATCCCAGTATGCCTTGTTGCCCCAAGGTAGGGTAGAAGCTACGGACAGGGTTCAGAATATGGTGGCGCAAATGGACTTGGAAGGTTTTGGAAATTGTACCAATACCGGTGCCTGCGAAGTGGAATGCCCAAAGGGTATTTCCTTGGAAAATATAGCTCGTATGAATCGGGAATTCTTTAGTGCCAAAATTAAGGGATAATCCCTTTTCAACATACTTCATAATAATCCCAAATGCCCTGCGCGGTATTTGGGATTTTTTGTTCTTTAAAACCGAAGTCCGTTAGTTGCATCCTTATCTCCTACTGTACCCTAGTCACATCCCTTCTATGGTATAATTTTTCCTTAACTTTAACTATGTCCAAAGAATATCCAAAAGAGAGAATTAAAGTTCCCCGCTTCAATGAAGCCTCTGGTTTTTATACCACTCCACAGCGCTCTAAAATAATGGGTAAAATACGAGGAAAAAACACCAAACCGGAATTGGCCTTTAGGAAAGCGCTCTATAAAGCCGGCTATAGATATAGAATAGACTACAAAAAATTAATTGGTAAACCGGACATAGTTCTCAAAAAATACAAAACGGTAATTTTTATTGATGGTGAATATTGGCACGGTTACAACTGGGAAGAAAGAAAGCAAAAAATAAAAACCAATAAGGAATTTTGGGTCCCCAAGATAGAACGCAACATACAGCGCGACCAGGAGGTTAACCGTGAATTAGAAAAAATGGGCTATACGGTATTCCGCTTTTGGGAGACTTCCATCAAGAAGGAACTGAACGAATGCCTGGAAAAAGTAATTGACCATTTACAATCCATCAACCCATAAATAAATTTCACCCACAGTCATGCCACATTACAAAGCCCAAATACCCTCCAAATTACCAGCAGTAAAAACCACCATATTTACCAGAATGGGGAAATTGGCACATCAATACAATGCCTTGAACCTATCCCAAGGATTCCCTAATTTTGATCCAGACCCCAAACTCATCAAGCTAGTAACCCAGGCAATGAATGCGGGCTATAACCAATATGCACCCATGGCAGGGGTTATGGCACTACGGGAAATGATTTCCCAAAAAATAGAAAACTTATATGGGCAGTACTACCATCCAGAGAACGAAATAACCGTAACCATAGGTGCCACCCAGGCTATTTTTACCATCATTACAGCCTTTATTGGCCATGGGGACGAGGTAATAGTCTTTAAGCCAGCGTACGACTGTTATGAACCGGCTATTGAGGTAAATGGGGGCATTCCTGTCTTGGTACAACTAGACAATAAGGATTTTAAGGTAGATTGGGAAGATTTTGGGAACCGTATTACCCACAGGACAAAAATGGTCATTATTAATAGCCCGCATAACCCAAGTGGCAGCATCTTTTCCGAACAGGACATGCTTCAATTACAGCAGTCCCTAGCCAATACCAATATTATTGTTATTAGTGACGAGGTATATGAACATATCATCTTTGATGGCCATACCCATCACAGTGCTTCCAAATACCCCGACTTGGCTTCCCGAACCTTTGTATGCGGGTCCTTTGGTAAAACCTTTCACATTACCGGATGGAAAATGGGCTATTGCGCCGGACCTGCCGAACTGATGCATGAATTTAGAAAAACCCATCAGTTTAACGTATTTAGTGCAGACCATGCCGTACAAAGAGCCCTAGCCAACTATTTAAAAGAGCCACAACATTATTTGGGCCTCAACCAATTTTACCAGGAAAAAAGAGATCTGTTCCTTTCCGGACTATCCGCTTCAAAATTTAAAATAAAACCCTGTCAGGGCACTTATTTTCAATTAGTGGATTATAAAGATATTACCCAAGAGCCAGACGAAGTCTTTGCCGAGCGCTTGGTTAGGGAGCAACAAATAGCCTGTATTCCAATATCCAGTTTTAATACCAACGGACTGGACAACCATCTTTTACGGTTTTGTTTTGCAAAGACCAATGAGACTTTAAAAAAGGCAACCGAAATTCTTTGTAGGCTTTAATGCGGTCTAAAATTAAACCTCAGCCCAAGGGCAGTTATAGATCCAGACGCATTAGCCAGTCTTGCTGTTTATCCCTACCTATATAATATGGATGGCTACCAAACCTATAGAACCCCAAACCCTGATAAAATTTTATAGCCTTTGGGTTCTTTTCCCAAACACCAAGCCATAAATAATATTTCTTTTTGTCCCCGGCCATAGAAATTATTCGCTTCATCATCCAAGCACCAATTCCCTTTCCCTGATAATCCTTTAGCACATAAATTCGTTCTATCTCCAAGGCGTTACCATCCTTCACATCGGTCTGGGAACCCCTTTCATTCAACTTAAAATAGCCTACTACAACGGCATCCAAATAAACAAAATAAAATTGGGTATTGGGATCTAGAAGCTGGTTACGCAGTACTTCCTTATCAAAGGCCGTACTGATATATGCCTCAAAATCCTCAGGATCATTATCATCTTCAAAAGCATCTATAAAAGTATGCTTACTTAGGTTGACCAATACCTCCAAATCTTGATCCGTACAAGGCGCTATATGTAGTTCCATTTTATTTTTTTACTTCCTAAAAATAGGATTTTCAGTTTGGTTCAAAATCAAAAAAGGGAGCAAAACTCCATAGTCTTGCTCCCTTTAAAATTTTTGCCGTAGGTCTTACAGCATAAATAATTTTTTAGTCAATCGTAAAATGCCTCTAAAAAAGTCATTATGATAAACTTGGATTTCTTCTTGCGCCGGGGCGTGGTTCATCTGGGCTTCCATAGTAAATAGGTTTATTAGTTGTTAAATTTGGGGTTTAACACTAGGTTATAGACTCAATTTATTTTAAAGTAACGCAGAATTTGGAATTATGTTGTGCCATCTGCCTTAAATGTTGCTTCAGCGTAAAATTAAGTATTTCATGGATATGTATCCAATAGCCATAATGTTAAATGGAGACAATTTATTTAAATGCGTCCCAAAATAAAAAATCAATAATTTATGGGCACCACATTTGAAAATCCCCGTTACATATCCATCTCTGGGATATCACCATCTACTATTAAATGGCCCTCTGTAGCCTTAACGATCTCATCCACACTAACCCCTGGCGCTCTTTCCAATAATATAAAGCCTTCAGGGACCACCTCCAAAACTGCCAAATTGGTTACAATCTTCTTTACGCAGCCCACGCCGGTAAGTGGTAGTGTACATTTCTTTAGCAGCTTGGATTTACCTGCCCTGTTAGTATGCATCATGGCCACAATAATATTCTCGGCAGAGGCCACCAAATCCATGGCCCCTCCCATTCCTTTCACCATTTTTCCCGGAATTTTCCAATTGGCAATATCACCGTTCTCAGCGACCTCCATTGCCCCTAAAATTGTTAGGTCTACATGTTGCCCCCTAATCATGCCAAAACTCGTTACAGAGTCGAAAAAAGAGGCTCCCGGAAGCGTGGTAATCGTCTGTTTTCCCGCATTAATGATATCGGCATCCTCCTCCCCTTCAAAGGGAAAGGGCCCCATGCCCAATACACCGTTCTCACTTTGAAATTCCACACTTATGTCGTCCCTAACAAAATTGGCCACCAAAGTAGGTATCCCTATCCCTAGGTTCACATAATAACCGTCCTTTACTTCCTTTGCAATGCGTTTTGCTATTCCGTTTTTATCCAACATAATTAATGTTATTACGTATCAATGTATTAATTAGCCCAAAACTTAATGTGACCATCTCCCAACTAACCAATGTATTAATTTGTTGTTCTAAGGTTACAATCTTGAATTCCTCTTAGTGGTGCTAATAATTTTATATAATATTAATCCCAATTCGTTAATGCTTTCCTTTAAATCGATTTCAAAAGGGTACGAATTTGACCGTTCGCACAAAACAAGCCAATATTTGGTTTCTTCAAGCTCCTTGACAGCAATTTTCATTTTATGAATGAAGTCGGCCCTACTTTCCGCATTCTGTGCTTCATGAATATTAGCACCAATACTTGTACCTGCTTTTAACAAATGTGTTTCAATAACATACTTTCTTTTCTCCTCCAAGACTTCACAAAACTCAACTATCCTTATGGCAAAATCGATAGATTTTTCAACGACCGGATTTTCTTTGTTTATCATATCGTAGTTAAGATATTAAAAAAAGTATGCCAATTAACACCTCAATCTGCCAATAGGCACATGCTCTAATAGTTTTAGATAATCTATGAAATCAGTAATAATTGATACATTTTCACATTGGTATATTTAGCACATTATTTCATTTTCAAATCATATAATTTTCAAATCAATTGCCCATTCGTACTGTTAACTGCTCTATTCTTTTCTCATAATTCTTACCTTGAAAAATACGCTGTACAAAGATACCTGGAACGTGAATTTCGTTGGGGTCCAATTCTCCCGCCGGCACCAATTCTTCCACCTCGGCAACGGTAATTTTTGAAGCCCCGCACATAGCTGGGTTAAAATTACGTGCCGTCCCCTTAAAAATTAAGTTACCGGCCTCATCCCCCTTCCATGCCTTAACAAAGGAGTAATTGGATTTAAAGGCCTCTTCCAATACATACATTTTGCCATTAAATTCCCTGGTCTCCTTGCCTGCTGCCACTTCCGTCCCATATCCGGCCGGCGTATAAAAGGCCGGGAATCCAGCCTGTGCGGCCCTACACTTCTCCGCCAAAGTACCCTGGGGGGTAAGTTCAACTTCCAGTTCACCACTTAGCATTTGCCTTTCAAACTCATCGTTCTCCCCCACATAGGACGATATCATTTTTTTTATCTGACGTTTATGCAGCAATAGCCCCAGCCCAAAGTCGTCCACACCGGCATTATTGGAAATACAAGTTAAATCCTTGACCCCAAGCCGTACAAGTTCTGCAATGGCATTTTCAGGAATACCGCACAATCCAAAGCCTCCCAGCATAAAAGTCATCCCATCCTTCACCCCATCCAAGGCCTCTTCAACATTGGCAACTGTTTTCTGTATCATATAAAACCAACTTAATTAAACTTATTTCCTTGCTCACTCTAAAATACGCGTTTTTAACGAAAAATGCCCTTAACTTTTGGTTAAAAGCAAGGGCATTTTCCTGTATATTCTCTTCCAAGTATTCTAGAAATCCAAATCGTCTTCGATGTCTATAGCGTTTTCAGTATCTTCCTCAACTTTGTCACAATCCACATTGATGGATAGTTCCTCGGGTTTTTCAAATTCCCCATCGGACACTCCCAATTCCTTATTGGCGTAGTTCTTCTTCATATACAATCCCCATATGGGTAGTGCCATAGAAGCTCCTTGCCCATATCTAATACTATTAAAATGCACCGCTTTATCATCACCGCCTACCCAAACGCCGGTAACCAAATTAGGTACCATTCCCATAAACCAGCCATCGCTTTGGTTTTGGGTAGTACCTGTTTTACCAGCAATAGGGTTCGTAAATTCATAGGGATACCCCGTGATGATCTCCTTGTAAGCAGGGTTGTATTTCTCTGCCCCGGTAGTTCTTAACCTAGTTCCGGAACCCCCTTGGGTTACCCCCGACATTAAATCGACCATGGCATAGGCCACATCCTTGCTCAGCACGTCTTTTGTTTCCGGTACATATTCAAAAAGCACCGTACCGTTTTTGTCCTCAATCCTGGTTACCATTACCGGTTTTACATATACCCCCTGATTGGCAAAAGCACCATAGGCCCCCACCATTTCGTATACATTAAGGTCTGCCGTACCAAGGGCTATGGAAGGCACCTCTGGAATATCTCCGGTAATGCCCAAATTTCTGGCAATAGATACCACTGCTTTGGGCCCCACCCTATCAATCAATTGGGCAGTTACTGTATTCATAGAATTTGCCAATGCATTTTTGAGTGTCAACATTTCCCCTGAATATTTGCCATCGGAATTCTTTGGGCACCAAGGATCTGGATTACCGTGTTTATTGGCTTCAATACAATATCGATTGTCCGGTAGCAAGTCACAGGGCGACAAACGCAACTGGTCTATGGCAGCAGCATAAACAAATGGCTTAAAAGTAGATCCTACCTGTCTGGCCCCTTGGATAACGTTGTCATATTGAAAATGTTTATAATCTATACCACCCACCCAAGCCTTTACATGACCGGTCTGTGGCTCCATGGACATCATAGCGGTCTTAAGAAAGGACTTATAATACCTTATGGAATCCATTGGCGTCATAACTGTATCCTTCTCCTTGGTCTCACTGTTCCAATCAAAGACAGTCATCTCTACAGGCTTCTCAAAGGAGGCCCTTATTTCCTTTTCACTTTTTCCCTGATCCTTTAGGTTGTGCCATCTATGGGAAGATTTTATGGCCCTTTCCATAATCCTCTCAATTTCCCCGGGTACCTCTTCTATAAAGGGAGCTGTTTTATTACGGTCGGGCGTATTCTGGTGAAAGAATTCGGCCTGTAAGCGCTTCATATGCTCTGAAACCGACTCTTCGGCATTTTTTTGCATGCGCGAATCTATGGTAGTATAAATACGAAGTCCGTCCAAGTAAAGATTATACTTATCATCCTCCCCATCTATAGAGGGTTTGGGGTTCTTCTCTATCCATCTTCTCATAAAACCTTGGAGGTACATCCTAAAGTAGGTTGCCAACCCCTCCCTGTGGGATTCAGGGCTAAAATTAATATCCATTTTTAAGGCCTGCAAAGAATCCTTTTCCTTGTGTGTAATATAACCGTACTTGGCCATTTGTGATAAAACGGTATTTCTACGATCTACCACTAATTTCTCCCTTCTCATAGGGTTGTAATAGGAGGAGTTTTTGAGCATCCCCACGAGAACCGCCGATTCCTCAATTTTTAAATCTCTAGGCTCTTTGCCAAAATAGATACGGGCAGCGGAACGTATACCATCTGCATTGTAGTTGAAATCATAAATATTTAGGTACATTTTAATGATTTCCTCCTTGGTATAGCTTCGTTCCAGCCTCGTTGCAAGAACCCATTCCTTTATTTTCTGTACAATGGTCTCAAAGGTACTTTTTGAGCGCACCCCGACGAACAACATTCTAGCCAACTGCTGGGAAATAGTACTGGCACCTCCCTTTTTCCCCAGATAAACAACAGCCCTTAAAGTTCCCTTGGCATCTATACCGGAATGTTCATAGAACCTGGCATCTTCAGTAGCTATCAAGGCCTGCACTAGGGTTTCCGGCAATTCCTCATAGGCCACATCGGTCCTGTTATCGTCCAAATAGAATTTACCCAAGGTTTCCCCATCCGAAGATATAATTTCACTGGCTAAATTAGTCTGGGGATTTTCCAATCTTTGATATTCTGGCAAAGCACCAAAAGCTCCCCAAGAAGCCAAAAGGAAAATCATGACTGCGGCAAATACCCCTACAAAAAACAGGGCCCAGAACCATTTAATGAATTTTAGAAAATTGTTGTTGTTTTTCTTTTTCTTCTTCTTTGTAGCTGTTGCCATAAGCCTACTGATTACTTTTTTCAATTTGATACCCTACGTCTGTAATACCTTCCAAATCCACTATTCCTTCCACCTGTCCATTTTTACGCATGGCATGCGAAAGTTTTAAGGTATATACGCCAGAAAGCGGGAAAACGACGTTTTCCTTATACCAAAGTTTGTTTTCCTTTAAACTACCATAGCCCGTTCCCAACCATTGTCCATCAGGTTTGGACATTTCATATTCCAGGGTATCGCGTACCCTGTCCCCATTTGGAAAGCTTAATTCTGCAATTAAAAAAAGGTTGCTGAAAGGGTAGGTTGCATCGTTCCTAACATTGATAAACATATTGTATTCCTGAAGGCTATCCAGCTCACTAAAGCTAAATTCCATTATACTGTCCTTGTTCCAGCTCCCATTATCTGTAGAATTATAATCGGACTTAACAAGATGCCGGTCACAGGAAACCGACAGGATCACGATAAAAAATGCAATTACACTCCTAAGCATTGTTAGTAGGTCTTTTTTTGTAATTGTTCCTCCTCTTTTTCTTATTCCTGTTATTTCTATTGTTCCTTCTTTTCTTAGGCTTGTCAAAACGGGTTAGACTATCTTGTCCTACCACGTTTTCAAAAACTTTTTCCACTTCCGGCACGGTCTCGGTAACATATTCTTCCAAGCTGGCCACTTTTTCCTTTTTCTTGTTTTTGGCCACGATCTCCAAAACCTGATCCTTGGACAACACATGCCAATTGGAAGGCTCGTCCTTATAGGAGAACCATAGGGAGCCCTTAAAAATATCTACCTTCTGACAGAAGGCCATTCCCTTTTCGGTAAACAGTTTGGTGTCCTGCCCGGGGAAGTCTTTTAGGGCGTCCAAATAAACATCCAACTCATAGTTTAGGCAGCATTTTAGTTTACCACATTGTCCGGCCAATTTTTGTGGGTTTAAGGATAGTTGTTGGTAACGGGCAGCCGCCGTACTTACAGACCTAAAATCGGTCAACCAGGTAGAGCAACACAATTCCCTACCACAAGAGCCTATACCGCCCAATCGCTGTGCTTCCTGCCTATAGCCAATTTGGCGCATTTCTATACGTATCCCAAAAGCCTTGGCCATATCCTTTATCAGCTGACGGAAATCTACGCGCTCCTCTGCCGTATAATAAAATGTAGCCTTGGACCCATCACCCTGAAATTCCACATCAGAGATCTTCATCTGCAGTTTAAGAACAATGGCTATTTCCCTTGCCCTTTTCTTTATTTCCTCTTCCCTATTCCTACATTTTTGCCAGATATCAATGTCTTTCTGAGATGCCTTGCGGTAAATTTTTGGAAGATCGGGCTTTTTATAATCTTCCTTTTTCTTTTTCATCTGTACCCGTACCAATTCTCCGGTAAGGGTAACCATACCCACATCATGACCAGAAGTAGCTTGTGTAGCTACCAAGTCCCCAATGGAAAGTGAAAGATTTTCGGAATTTCTGAAGAATTCTTTTCTACTATTT